>JBGGMQ010000364.1:0-10153 GCA_041287975.1 Verrucomicrobium sp.
CCTGGAGGCTTCGCTAGTTACGATAGCCGTCAGGCAGTTTCCATGCCTCCAGGTCTTTCATTTGCCCTTCTGTCGCATGATCACACGCCAAATCACTGTAGTCTCCTGAACCCAAGGTGAGCAATGTCGCATGATCGATGAAACTCCAGCCCGAGGTTCTACCCCACCAACTCAACCCAAAAACCGAAGCCCTCTGTGTCTCTGTGCCTCTGTGGTAAAACTCAATCGCCCTCCCACCCTGACTCCCCCAACAACAAAAAAGCCGGCACCCATCGGGCACCGGCTTTGTAAGATTCTATCGAGGTTCTAAGGACCTACCTCAGCCCACCGCACGTCACAATCACGCACCGCGACCGCAGCAAGCCTTGTACTTTTTCCCGCTGCCACAGGGGCAGAGGTCATTGCGGCCTACTTTGGGGATGTCCCGCTTGAGGGGGATGGTGATACGCGGACCCTGTTCCTCAGGGGGAGCCCCGGGGCCTTCGTCTTCACCCTGCGTCACGCTGGCGCGTGGTGCATTCTCCGGGCCTGACTGCTGCGCTTGGAGCATGCTGTTGCGGATGTGCTCCATGAAGGCATGCAGGCGCTGGTGGCTGCTGAAGAGGTTGGCGACGACCTTGTTGTAGATGTTGGTCATCAGCTCCTCGAACATGATGTAGGCCTCTGACTTGTACTCCACAAGCGGGTCCTTCTGACCATAGGAGCGCAGACGCACGCCTTCACGCAGACCGTCGATTGCGTACAGGTGGTTCTGCCACTGTTCGTCGATGGCTTCCAGAAGGATGATGCGCTCACTCTCCTGAAGCAACTGCGGCAGCACGCCCGTGGTCTTGAGATCGTAGGCGCGCTTGATGCGGTCGGTGATCCACTTGACGTTTTCGTCAAAGGTCCGGGTTTCAAAAGCGGCATCACGATCACTGATCCCCAAGGGGAAGGAGGTGTTGAGCCAGTTGAGCAGAGCGGAATAGTTTGGCGGAGAATCGCTGGAAGCCTCCTTGGGGATAAATTCCTCAAGGCGGTTCGGGATGACCTTTTCCAGCACTTCTTCCAGGAGCAGACGGGGATCCGGGCTTTCCAGGACTTCGTTGCGGTAGGTGTAGACCACCTCGCGCTGCTGGTTCATGACATCGTCATACTCCAGCACGTGCTTACGGGAGAGGTAGTTCCGCTGCTCCACACGCTTCTGGGCGGTCTCGACGGAACGGTTCAGCCAGGGGTGTTCCAACTCCTGACCTTCCTCCATGCCAAAGCGCTCCATGATCTTGGTCATGCGTTCGGCGGCACCGAAGTTGCGCATGAGGTGATCCTCAAAGCTGATGAAGAACTTGCTGCTGCCGGGGTCACCCTGACGGGCGCAACGACCACGCAACTGGCGGTCCACACGACGGCTTTCATGTCGCTCCGTGCCCAGTACGAACAGACCGCCGAGTTCGGCCACGCCTTCGCCCAGTTTGATGTCCGTACCACGACCAGCCATGTTGGTGGAGACGGTCACGGCACCACGCTGTCCGGCGCGGGCCACGATCTCAGCTTCCTGGCGGTGATACTTCGCATTCAGCACGGCGTGGGGGATCTTCTGCAACTTCAACAGACGGGCCACGGTTTCGGAGGATTCCACGCTGGCCGTACCGATGAGAAGCGGCTGCCCAGTGGCATGTGTTTCCACGATCAGCTTCAGCACCGACTGGTACTTTTCACGACGCGTTTTGAAGATGCTGTCATTGAGATCTTTGCGCTTCACCACACGGTTCGTGGGGATGCTCAAGACGTCGAGGCCATAGATGTCATGGAACTCGGCCGCATCGGTTTCAGCGGTACCGGTCATCCCGCCGAGCTTTTGATAGAGGCGGAAGTAGTTCTGAATCGTGATGGTCGCCAGCGTCTGCGTTTCGTGGTCGATATGGACGCCTTCCTTGGCTTCCACGGCCTGGTGCAGACCATCGCTCCAGCGGCGGCCTGGCATTTCACGGCCCGTGTTTTCATCCACGATCACCACCTTGTTTTCCCGCACCACGTACTCCACATCCTTTTCGTACAAGCAGTAGGCCCGCAGAAGCTGGTTGATGTTGTGAATGCGCTGGCCCTGGGTGTCCAGCTTGGCCTGCATGGCTTCCTTGCGTGCCATCTTCTCCGTCGCGCTTAGGGAGGCGTCGGCATCGATGTCGCCATAGGCGGTGGCGATGTCCGGCAGCACGAAGGCATCAGGCTCATCGGGGTTGAGGAAATTGCGCCCCATCTCGCTGAGATCCGCGTCATGCGTCTTCTCATCGATCACGTAGTAAAGCTCTTCCTTGAGTTCGAAAAGGGCTGTCTTCTGGGTGTCCTGATAGAAGCTGAGCTCGCTCCTTTCCATGGCCCGGCGCTTATCCGAGTCCTCCTGGGCGCGGAGAAGGCCACGGTTCTTGGGCTGGCCAAGGCGCACTTGGAACAGCTTGCGTCCGGCGTTTTCGAGATCGCCCTTTTCAAAGCTCTCATTGGCCTCCTGGATGAGACGGTTGCACAGCGTGTTCTGACGGCGCACGAGCTGCTCCACGAGCGGCTTGTAACGGTCGAACTGGTGCGTGCTCGTGGCTACAGGGCCGCTGATGATCAGCGGCGTCCGGGCTTCGTCGATGAGGACGGAGTCCACTTCATCGATGATGGCAAAGTAGTGGCTGCGCTGCACCTGGTGGTCCTTGCTGCGAGCCATGCCGTTGTCACGCAGGTAGTCGAAGCCGAACTCACTGTTGGTGCCATAGGTAATATCCGTCAGATACTGGTCACGACGCACATCCGGAGCCTGGTCGTTCTGAATACAACCCACGGTGAGGCCGAGGAAGCGGTAGAGCGTACCCATCCACTCGGAGTCACGACGGGCGAGGTAGTCGTTCACCGTGATGACGTGCACGCCACGGCCAGTCAGTGCATTCAGAAACACCGGAAGGGTGCCAACGAGCGTTTTCCCTTCACCCGTGGCCATTTCCGCAATCATGCCGCGATGCAGGGCGATGCCGCCAATCAACTGCACGTCGAAGTGGACCATTTCCCAGCGCAGGGGCTGGTCGCACACCACCAGTTCCAATCCGCACAGGCGACGGGCGGCGTTCTTCACCACGGCATACACTTCTGGCAGGATCTCATTGAGAATGTCCTGCTCAATCTGGCCAAAGCGGGGGGCGATCTCGGTGTAGGCTTCGCGGGCACGCACGATGCGGTTTTTCCGGGCATCAAGGGCTTCGGTCGCCCACGCCTTTTCATCGACAATCTGCAGGTCCAGCCCAGGGAAGTAGGGCTTCAGACGGGCAAAGCGGTCAGCGATCGTGCGAAGGCAGTGGTCAACCTGCTCTTCATCCGCAACGCGGAGCCATACTCCAGCCAGGAATTGAGGCTCGTGAAACGCCCGGAATTTCTCCTGCCATTGGGCGGTCTTTTCACGCAGCACCTCTTCAGGTTGATCCTGCAGTTTGGCTTCGATCTCCTTGATTTGATTTACAAGGGGCCAGAGCTTTTTGACGGCGCGCTGGTTTTTGGAGCCTATAATTTTTCTAACGATCCAATCGAACATGGCAGAGGGAGGGAAAAAAGGGAGGGTAGGATGGATGAGGATCAACTTTCCGCAAGACAAGTGTTGCACCGACGCCCTGGGGGACGCCGAGGATGCAAAGCCGTTGCGGCCAAGCCTTTCGCTCAGCTCAGATTTGGGGGCTGGAGGAGCTTTTCACCAGAGGTGAAAACCGCCTCGTGCTGACGTGCGCTTGTCCCGAGGATGGGGCGTGCTTTGGGACGTTGTAACGAACAAATCGTCCACTGGGAGGTCGGCTCTCCCTAGGGCATTGGGATTCAAGCCATGAATGAATCCGGTGCCCGTAGGCATCCTCTCAGGAATGCCCACACACTGGTAAAACGGAAATCGCCCTGATCCGGGTACTTGGCCCGACTGGCTACCACCTCCGGGTCGACAGGTCCGTGGATGTCAGGAAGGGGAAGAGAGTAGTGCGTGCTGGCTGTGGAGTGCAGAGCCCCAGACAGCGAAGACTGGAGTTCCCCAAACAGGCTCCAATCGATTTCCCAGTCTGGCAGCAGTGGGGCTCCCAAAGGAGGCACCATGCCCCGGAGCGCAGAGTGGCGCCCGGCGATCTCATACCACCACTGATGCAAGGCCCCAGAGGGCAGGGCGGCTCCGTTGCGAGCCCGTCTCCTGTTCTGAGACTCGTCCGCTGCCACTCTAGGCGAAGCGGTACGAAGAGGGGATTTCAAGGCAACAGCCTCCTGCGGCTCGTCGCCAGCTTCCCGTGCGAGACGCGACTCCGCATGAACAAGACTCACCAAGCCAGCTCCGAGAAGGAGAAAGGCGCAGGTCGAAAGTCTTGTCGGGGTCATCGAGATGACAAAAATGGGCAGATCGCAGAGAAAATACGCTGCTGACTCTGGAACGGGGACTCAAGAATCTCCAGGTACATTCCATCGACAGCAAAGCGGATCATCTCACAGGATGGCCGCAGGTAAAGCAATAGCGCTCCGGAACTGCGTCATTCTGCCTCATTTCCTCAACTTGGGTGCAGATGCCAAGGTCAAATCTGTCACATTTTCGTGGGAGATGATTGTAGCAGCCAACCATGGACCTTCCTGAGGATGCCAGAATGCGCCCCAGTACCAGCTTGAGACATCAGGGTAAGATTGCCCACCTTCAGCACCAACGATGCGTTCTTGGACACGAAGCTTCGTGGTTCCAAGTCGCGCTTGGAAGCTGCCCCAGATTTGGCCATCGGCATCCCGCCACACTGGTAGTGGAGTGATGTGGTAGCCAGCGGCTTGCAGACATCCCGCGCTGGAATGAAGCAGTCGCGTAGGCCGGTCAACCCGACGAAGGATGAGTTCGGAATCGCCGCAGGCGAATCTTCCGATGGCTCCTGGGAACTGAGTCGCGAAGCGAACCTCCCGCTCACTAAGTGGCATGGGCTGAAGAGGTCGGCCCTGCCAGGTTTCAGGCCAGTTGTGAGCGACTGTCGACTTCGTGGCGGAGATCGCGTGGCCATGATGCAGAGCCGCTACATTCATGGCGCCAAGGCTGGCGATGCTGAATACGATGGCTGCGACCGTGATTTTGGCCGGGAGGGTCAATAGAGATATGGCATTTGTCTTGTTCCGGGATGCGTCCAGCACATGGCTTGTCCAGAACACACCCAACAACACCAGCGCCTGGAAGACGAGTCCGGTACCCTCGTGAAAGATCTCCGGCCAGTGGGCTCTGCCCGATTCTGGAAAGAACAATACCGTCGCCCGGAGGGCATTGCCAACTACGACCAATGCGAGGGTGGAGATCATCAAAAGCAATGTTCCAAGTGCTCGGAGTCGGCTCCAGGTAGCCAACACCGATGCGACGAGCAGGCTGGTCCATAACATCCGAATCCCAGCGCAAGGGGGATCGACGCCAACCATCGTTGTTCCATCCAAGAGGATCGTTCCGGCCCGCGTGACGCCAAGACCCAGGGAAGACAGAATGACCGTCGCGATTTCCGCTGCCGCGAGGCGCATGGGACTTCCGGCGTAGAAATCGAGCGATGCCATCAGCGGCAGTGAGAGGCTTGCCAACGCCGTGAGACCGGGCTTGCCCCGTAGTGCTTTCATCGCTCCCAGCAGCACTGCGAACGCACCCCCTGCATGGATCATGGGCGGCAAACTGGAAAACAGCCACTGGGTTGCCAGCGAGACAACGCTCCCAATCGATAGCACGGTGGTCGACCACTGTATCTCCTTTCTACGGTGGAGCAGTATTCCCGCAAGCGTGACCAGTGCTGCCAGACCCAGGGGCTCATCAGATCGATCGCCCATCCGCCGGATGTACCATGCAACGCTGGGCCACACCGCCAGGGCATAGAGTGCCATGGTCGCGATGAGCTGGCTGCGGCGTCTCATGATCTCCGTCATGGAGGTGAAGCAAATGGCCACGTGGATGTTCCCAAGACGTCACTTCCGGCGGTGCATCAGCAGGCTCGCCGCTGCCAGGAGCAGCAGACCCGTCACTCCGGGTTCCGGCACCGCCCCGGGAGTGCCGCCGGTGGTTTTGCTGCTGGTCACTACCACTTGAGGTTGTCCACCTGCAGCCTGACCGCTTACGCCTTGGGGTAGGGGGAGGGGTTGCGTTACAGGCAGTGCTGAGGCCAAGACTTCTTTGGGTGATTCATCGACTCCCACAAACGAGGTGTAGGGCGTGAGGAGCTCGTGCTGGATGCCCAGTGCGGTGATTTCCTGAACGGCTTCGGCTCTGGACCCGCCTCCACTTACACTGTCGCCACCTGCCAGCACTTCCAGATTCAGCATCTGGATCCGGTCTTTGGCCCAAAGGGGGCGCAGCGCCGGATTGTTCATGCCGTTGGCTGCTACCTTTGCCACATCAAACGAGGCCTCGTAGGGGGCTCCGCCGGACTTGCCTTTCAGAATGATGCGCCCCTGCGCTTCACCTTGCCATTTTCCCATGATCTCGATGGGGCGGTCGGCAAACACATCTGGCACATTCACGGGCTGCAAGTCCTTTGCAGCGAATCCCTCATACCGCACCTCCACCTGAGTGAGCACCGGTGCACTGACATATTCCTTGAACCGCCGGGCCGCCGAAAGAGCGTCCTTCTGGTTGAGCACCACATAGGGTTCCCCCATGCCAGCGTGGGCCAGCCCTTCAATGAGCCAGCGATTGACCGAAGTGCCGATGCCGAAGGTGAATACGTTCGCTTTGTTCAACTCCCGCCGCACAAGGCGGAAGGCTTCCTTTTCGATGGTGACGTAGCCATCCGTCAGAATCACCACAGTGCGGGACACTCCGTCGCGTCTAGGCATGGCCATGGCGCGCTGCAGTGCAGGGAGCAGTTCCGTGCCACCACCGCCTCGCATGTTGCTCAGCTCGTGAAAGGCCCGCTGAATGTTGCCACTGGTGGCTGGGAGGGGCTCCTTGGCCAGCACGTGATTGCTGGTGGCGAAGTGCAGGACATTGAAGGTGTCGTTTTCACCAAGGTTCTGCAGCAGTTCCTTCATGAGAAACTGGCAGGTGTCCATGGGGAAGCCTGACATCGACCCGCTTACATCCAGGACAAATAGATAGTCGCGGGCGGGAACGTGAGCCGGCATCACCCGGGCAGGGGGTTGCAGGTTCAACAAGAAGAAGTTTTCGGCCTCCGGGCTGTCTTTGCCTTGGTGCAGCAGGAGACCGCTCGCCACCTGCTGCCCCGCCAGTTGATACTGCAGCACAAAGTCCCGATTCCCATGCTCAACGCTGGAATCGAGGGCGAGCGAGGCTTGATCCTTGGCCTGGAACTCCACCTTGCCTGGGTGGCTGGGGGAGGCCATGGATTGCAGTGGCATGCCGGCTTTGACTTCAACCTTCAAAGCAAAGGTGGCTGCGGCAGGGCTGCCTTCAGCCAGATAGGGATTCTGAGCCCAGGTCTCGGCACCCGTACCTCCCGCTGGTGTTGCTCCTGTGTAGCGGGGGCCCACCACCGTGGGAAACATGAACTCATAGACGCGGTTCGAGACGGCGACTTTTTCACTGTAGTGGAGCAACACCCGTACCTCCTCACCAGGCAGGATGTTGGCCACGCTCATTTGAAACACATTGGGCCGGTGCTCCTCCAGCAGCGTGGCGCTCTTTTTCTCCTCTTTCGCCTTTTCGTACGTCGCGCGGGCTTCCTGTTTTTCCTTGATCCTGGATTTGATCACCCGGCTCCCAATGCGCATCTCCACCCCATGAACGGCCGCTCTGGTGGAGGCTGGAAAGACATAAAGTGCCTCTATCGGAGTGCCGCCAGTGTTTTGATAGACCTGCTCCACCGTCACGTCGGCAATGACTCCGGAGATGGCCGCCTTCACATCCGTGGATTTGAGCGGCAGCACTTCGTGGTTGGAATCGCCCCCGATCACTTGAAACTGCGGGGCCAAGGACTTGTCCGCAGGCCCATCGCCCAAGGGATGCTGCTGCGTAACCGCAAGAACCAGTGGAGCGGCACAAAGTGTCGCCAAGGTGCACAGAGGCAGTGACAGTAAGGTTCGGAGTTTCATGAGGGAAGGGGAGGGGTGGTTCGTTTGACGATGCGACCCCAGAATCCCCGCTCCCCTTGAAGGGATCATGAACCCCGTGTGAAAGTGCCGTGAATTGGGTGTGAAGTCCCCTCGGACGATTCCCACACAGGAAATTGGAGTTTTGGCTCGGATCGGGCTAGATCACAGTCTTCCTCGCATGCTCCAGATCAGCCAGTTCCGTATTCCTATCCACCATACAGACGACCAGCTCCGGAAGTCCGTTTCCAAGGCGCTGGACGTGCGGCCGGACAAACTGGGGCGCATCAAGATCAAGCAGCGGGCGGTGGATGCCCGCAAGCGGACGGAGATCCTCTTCTGCTACACACTCCTCGTTGAAGTGCGTGAGGAGGATCGGGTGCTGCACCACATGGGGAGGCCTGGCCGGATCGAGCGTGCCCCGGACGAATCTTACCGCGAGCTGGAAGAAGTCGGCGGTGCTGTGAGTGAAGGCGCGTCTGTCGACCCTTCGTCCCCTGCGGCTCCGGGAAAAGCAAAGCCGAGCGTCGTCGTCGTCGGCACGGGGCCCTGTGGGCTTTTTTGTGGACTCCTGCTTGCCCGCCAAGGGTACAATCCCATCTTGCTGGAGCGGGGCAAGGCGGCGGGTCCGCGGGCTCGCGACGTGACCGGCTTCTGGCGACGTGGCTGGGACTTTGATCCCAACTCAAACGTCCAGTTCGGCGAAGGCGGAGCCGGGACCTTCTCTGACGGCAAACTCTATACCCAGATCCGCGACCGGGAGAACCGCATCCCCTGGATCTTGAAGGAACTGGCCAAGGCAGGTGCTCCGGAAGACATCCTCGTCAAAAGCCGCCCCCACGTGGGCACGGATCGTCTCATCAAAGTGGTGCGCACCATCCGCGAGGAGATCATCAGCCTCGGTGGAGACGTTCGCTTTGAAACCCGCGTCACCGATGTGGTCCTCGAGAAGGGGACCATGCGTGCTGTGAAAACAGACAAGGGCGAGTTCATTGAGGCGGACCGTTTCGTCTTTGCCATCGGTCACAGTTCTCGTGACACCTTTGAGGCTCTGCATGAGCGTGGGGTGCCATTCGAGGCCAAGCCCTTCTCCGTGGGGGTGCGTATTGAGCATCCTCAGACGCTCATGGATCACTCCCAGTTTGGAGCCATGGCGGGCGATCCGCTGCTTGGCGCTGCGGCCTACAAGTTTGTGGCTCATGCGCCCACCAACCGAGCTGCCTACAGCTTCTGCATGTGCCCGGGGGGCCTTGTCGTCGCTGCCGCTTCAGAGCCCGGCATGGTGGTGACCAATGGCATGAGCAGCTATTCCCGCGCCGAAGCCAATGCCAATGCTGGCTTCATGGTGGATGTGAAGCCCGAAGACTTTGCCTCCAAAGATGTCCTTGGGGGAATCGAATTTCAACGCAGTCTGGAACGCCGCGCCTATGTGATCGGCGGTGAGAACTATCACGCACCTGCCCAACTGTTGGGCGACTTCATGCGTGGCAAGGCCAGCACGGGACCTGGCAAGGTGAAACCTTCCTATGAGCCCGGAGTGAAGTGGACGGACCTTCGTGAAGTCCTTCCCGATTTCGTCTGCGACACCATCCGCGAAGCCGTCCCCATGATCGACAAAAGTCTGCGAGGCTTCCTGCTCGAGGACGCCATCATGACCGGCGTTGAGACCCGCAGTTCATCCCCCGTGCGTATCCCTCGGCACCCAGACACCTGCGAGTGCATCAGCGTGAAGCACTTCTACCCCGCCGGCGAAGGGGCAGGCTATGCTGGCGGCATCATCTCCGCCGCCGTCGATGGCATGCGCGTTGCAGAACGAATTATCGCCAGCGTTTCAGAGTAAATTCGGTTTGACCACAGAGGCACAGAGAACACAGAGACTGATTTCTTTATGGTCGAGACAAGGAGGCTTCGAGGAAACTGTTAGGAGTACAGGCTTTAGGCTTCGGCATTTGGATCGCAAACCCACTGTTCCCAGAGTTCGAGGAATGTCCTTCCCCTTGGCACCTCATCCCAATTCCGTAAATTCTGTTAATTCTGTCCAAACCTCCTTCCATTCCCAACAAAAAGGCGTCTCACGCTTTCACGTGAGACGCCTTAAAAGTCTTGCTGATTTACCGGTTCACAGTTC
>JBGGMQ010000365.1:0-3795 GCA_041287975.1 Verrucomicrobium sp.
GGGGGCAACTTCCCGCCGTTCAGATCGGGGGACGCTGGCGCATCAAGCGGAGTCTCTTGGATCGCGATGTCCTTCGCAAGGAAGACGAAGCTGGTCAGCCGACCGTCATGGTGGTGGATGACGACCCTGCGTTGCAGGCGCTCTTCAAGCAGTTCCTCAAGAAGGCTGGCTTCGGCCGTCTCGTGGTGGGTTCTGGCGCGGAGGCCATCAACCTAGCCCGGAAGCAGAAGTTTGACTTCGTCTTCCTTGATCTCAAGCTTCCTGACATTCCGGGGGATGAGGTCTATATGCAGCTCAAAGACATCCACCCCGATCTTCCGATCGTGGTGATCACGGGTTACCCTGACAGTGAAATTTTGAGCAAGATCCTGTCATCCGGCCCTGTGACGGTCATCAAGAAGCCAATTGAGTTCGAACAGCTCAACAAGGCAGTCAAACAGCTTGGCCACAAGGGTGCTGAATCGGGCGTCTAAACCTCGCCCCGACCCCATTGATTTTTGGCGACGGCCGACCTCTCCCGAGGTCGGCCGTCACTTTTTTGGTGGGACGTCTGCCTGGCATTCGAATCGGTTTGAGCAAACCTTTCTTGAACGTTCAGTTCTGCCTCCCATGATTGAATCCAACGAGCCTGTTACTGCGGATGACGTCGCGCGGCACTACGACCAGCTGGACCGGTTTTACCGGGAGATCTGGGGTGAGCATGTTCACCACGGATTGTGGATCACTGGCCGGGAAAGTCCGGAAGAAGCCGTGCGGGCACTCTCCCACCGTGTGGCGAAACTCGCGGATCTAGAGCCGGGGGCGGAAGTCTGCGATCTAGGGTGTGGCTATGGCGGCACCTCCCGGCTTCTTGCTGATGACTACGGTGCCAGAGTTTCGGGGCTGACCGTGTCCACCGCCCAGCGGGACTATGCGACCTCGGTCACGAGTACTCCTGGCAATCCCAACTATCTGGTGGAGGACTGGATGAAGAATCAGCGCGGTAACGAGAGCTTTGACGCGCTGATAGCCATCGAAAGTACGGAGCACATGGCTGACAAGGTACGAGTCTTCTCCGAGGCGTTCCGGGTGCTCAAGCCTGGTGGGCGCATTGTCATCTGTGCGTGGCTGGCGGGGAGCCATTTGAAGGAGTGGGAAAAGCGTCACCTCGTGGAGCCAGTGTGCCGGGAGGGGCGCATGCCAGCGATGGGTACCGAAGAGGACTACAAGACCTGGATGGAAGACGCGGGATTCGAGTTGGGTGCTGCAGAGGATGTCACTGAGAATGTGTCCCGAACGTGGCCAATCTGCGGCTGGCGGTTTCTCGTGGGGCTCATTCGACGCCCAGGATATCTCCGGTTCATCTTGGATCCGCAGAATGACAATCGCATCTTTGCCATCACGATGGTCCGCATCTGGATTGCCTATCAGCGGCGGGCCATGCGCTACGTCATCTTCTCTGGGACCAAGCCTGCGTGCGGGTCGGGCAGGGGGTCACTCAATCCAACGCGGAGATGACGGAGGAGGCGCGATTGTCTGAGACAGTGAATTCTTCGCGGCCCTGACGAAAGAGTTCACGTAACGCCAATAGAGATTGATCGCTTTCGCCCTCGATCACACTATCGTGTCAGTCCCATAGACAAACGGAGCAAAATCAACCGATGAAAGAGCAAGAGCAGGAGTTGGAATCAGAGACAACCACGCCCCGGGCCATGAAGGCGGGCCGAGCCCTGCTGACCTTGGCGTGTGTGATCGTGGTCATTGGCGGGTTGAAGCTGGCGGCACCCTTTCTGGTGCCCATCGTCACCGCCTTCTTTCTCAGTGTGCTGAGCTATCCCTTGATGAACTGGCTCATGAAACGGCGGGTGCCGCACATGGTGGCCTTGTTCCTGACGGTCAGTGTGATTGTGCTCAGTCTGGGGCTCACCGTATGGGCGGGGGCAGGACTTTTACGCAAGTTTCAGAGTGAGGTCCCGACGTATGTTCACAAGCTCAAAAGCTATGTGGACCAGACGGGAGCATGGCTGGAGGAGCGTGGGGTGGAGGGGGCCAAGGATACGGCCAACCAGGTTTTTGACGTGCCCAGCATCATCTCACTAGCCACCCATCAGGATGTGATGAAGAACGTGGCCAGCATGGTGGGCACGACCTTCGGTACGGTGGCCACAGTACTCGGCAGCACGGTCATTGTGCTGGTGGTCATGATGTTCATTCTCATGGAGGCACCGGGCACGAAAGGGAGGGCAGAGGTGGTGAAGCAAGCTGGGGGACCCAATCTCACCGTGCTGCTACAGTCGGCGTCGGACATTCAACAGTATCTCGGCGTGAAAACGCTCATCAGTGCAGCGACGGGAATCCTCGTCTTCATTCTTTGCTGGGCCTTCGGTTTAAAGTATCCGCTGCTGTGGGCGATCCTGGCCTTCTTTTTCAACTACATCCCTGCTGTGGGCTCCACCGTGGCGAGTGTGCCGGCTGTCATTGAAGCCCTGGCCCAGAATGGAGTGGGGTCTGCGATAGGGGTGATGATCGGCTATGCCCTGATCAATTTCTGCCTGGACAGCCTTCTCCAGCCCATGCTGATGGGGCGTCGCTTTGGCATCTCGGGATTGGTGATCGTATTGAGTGTGATTTTTTGGGGCTGGCTCTGGGGCGCAGTGGGTATGTTCCTGGCGGTGCCATTGACCATGATGATGAAAGTCATCATTGAGAACACGGATGAATTCCGCTGGATCTCGGTGGCCATGGCCAAAAAGAAGGTGCGGCACGGTGAAGTGGTCCTGGAGATGCCTGATCTCGAAGACGAAGACCTCTTTGGTGGCGGGGCCGCGACTGAGCCGCCGAACACGGTCGTTCGTCCGCGCGGACGCCGCGCAAACAAGGGGAGATAGGGCGGAACCAAGACGCCAGAGTGCACCTCTGTCCAAGGAGTGGCGGTGTGCTCATCGCCGGTACCGAGAAAGGCGGGCAAAACGATCATTGTCAGCGAAGCCTTTTTCCTCCGCTGACCTCGGCGACCTGGAGATCGCCGCTCCTTGTGTTTGGCGCTTAGGCGGCTTCTTTCAGCTGGCGGCGCTGGCGTTCGGCTTCCAGGAGTTGCATCCATGCGCCCATGTCGTGGCCATGTCGTGGAAGGTGCGACCACTGACGAGGTTGCCATCAACCACGCAGGGTTCGTTGACATAAATGCCACCACAGATTTCGAGGTCGAATTTGCACTTGGCGACGGTGGCCATGCGGCGACCGCGAACACGGTCGGCTCTTGCGGGAATCTCCACTCCGTGGCAGACGCTGGCGCAAGGGAGGTTGTGATCGAAGAAATAACGGGTGACAAAGCAGGCGGTGTGCACGTCGTTGCGCAAATGGCCTCAGAGTCTGCTGGTTCTTCATCCGTCACGATGGCCCAAGTCGCGGCTGCGGCAGGAGTGTCGCGGTCCACAGTCTCTCGGGCGTTGCAGAATCATCCGAGGCTTCCGTTGGAGACAAGAGAACGTGTCTGCCAGCTGGCTTTGGAGATGGGTTACCGGCCCAATGCCATGGTTTCCGCATTGATGGCGGAGTTGAAGAAACGCCGGCTGCCTGGATCGGGAACAGGAACAGGAGCTGGCGGTGGAACGTTGAACACTCTGGCGTACCTGACGGCACACCCGACGCGGGATGGCTGGCGTCAGCCGAACCCCAGTTTCATCGAGTACTTTGAAGGTGCCCGCGACCGGGCATTGGCGCAGGGTTATCATCTGGAACCCTTCTGGATTCATGAACCCGGATTGGGGACGGCCCGGTTCAACCGGATGCTGTACACCCGTCATATTCGTGGTG
>JBGGMQ010000366.1:0-2547 GCA_041287975.1 Verrucomicrobium sp.
AGCCCATCTCCCATGTGGATGGGCAACCTCTTTCCCAATGCCCGGGCCCTCGTGGCCAGCGCTTGTCGGACCTGCTCCGGAAGCTCATCAGCGAACACACTGAACCGTGAGCGCTGTTTTCCCAAGCAACCACCAGCGCCAAAACTGGCATTGAGAACCCCAACTAGCAAACCCTATAACACCCCACTAACTATGGCCAAAGATCCAAACAACCGTAACATCACCCGGATTGAAAACTCCGGTGGCGAAGGCAAACGCCCCGTCAAAGGCTTCGAAGTACGCATCTACCGTCGTGGACAGCGCTTCAACCAGTTCTTCTCTGACTCCGCTCACGGTGGCAAAAAGGGCGCTCTCGAGCAAGCCCGCAACGTGCGTGACAAGATGGAGAAGAAGCTGAAGCCCTACACCCGCCGTGAACTGGCTGAGAAGATCTCCGCCCGCAACACTTCCGGCTACCGTGGCGTGCGCCTCCGCAAGACCGTGGTGACCAAGGATGACAAGAAGTACATCTACGAGCACGTGGAAGCTTCCTGGAGCCCTGAGCCCGGCAAAGTGGTGAAGAAGTCCTTCTCCGTGGCCAAGCTCGGCCTCGACAAAGCCTGGGAACTGGCCGTTGAGTGCCGCAAAAAGGCTGTCTCGAAGATCAAGGGTTAAGCCCTGGCTCGTTCAGTCAATCCGTCCAGCTTAAAACAACTGACTCGATCGGAGCGGAGCCAGTCTCCGCTCCTACCGGCTGAAGCACCCGGCACTAGAGCAAACGATCCGCAGCTTCCGGAGGCACCATCAGGACCTTTGTGCGGCTCGCTTCCCCTCTTATGAGGGATATTTCACCTTTGGCGCAATCAAGCACTTCCGCGAGTGTGCGGATGAGTTCCTTGTTGGCCTTGCCCTCCTGCGCTGCCGCCGCCAGCCTCACGAGCAGCACCTTTCGCCCCTGCTCATCTGCGCCCCAGCCCACGACTTCGGAGCGCCGTGCGTTGGGAGTGACCTTGCAGACGAGGGAGCTTTGAGCCGCAGCCATAGGCGGAAAAATCGACTCCACCCTGGGGGGATTGCAACAAGCAACTCGACAACTTCGGGCAGGCGTGCAAACTCGGCCCCGATGAAAAACACGTTTCTCTCCCTTTTTACTGTGCTCGCCATGAGCGCCGTCGCTCTGGCGGAAGATGGCTGGACCAGCATGTTCAACGGCAAAGACCTCGCGGGCTGGAAGTCCAATGAGGAAGTGCCCGGCGCCTTCACGGTCGAAGGCGGCGAGCTGAAGTCCGGCGGTGGTCGTGCACACCTCTTCTACGTGGGTGCGGATGGCGCTGCCAAGTTCAAGAACTTCGAGTTCAAAGCCAAGTTCAAGACGACCCTTGGTGCCAATGGCGGCATCTACATCCACACCCAATTCCAGGAAAAAGGCTGGCCTGAAAAAGGCTATGAGTGCCAGGTGAATGCCACGCACACCGACCGCAAGAAAACGGGCGGTCTCTATGCAGTGCAGGACGTGCTCGACACCGCGCCGAACAAGGACAACGAGTGGTCCGAGTACTACATCAAAGTCGACGGCAAACACATCACCATCAAGATCGACGGCAAGACCACCGTGGACTGGACGCAGCCTGATGACTGGGATCCCTCCAAAACCCTCAAAGGCATGCCTGGCCGCAGCCTGAGCGAAGGCACCATTGCCATCCAGGGTCATGATCCGAAGAGCGTGACGTTCTACAAGGATCTCTTCATCAAGCCGCTGCCTTGATCGTGAGTTGATGCGGCAGAGCTATTTTCAGCGAACCAACAAAAAGGCAGACCAAATGGTCTGCCTTTTTTGTTTGGAGGTCGAATCCCGTCCGAAAGTTCTGGGCTTTGAAGACTGAATCTTTTGTGATTCCTCCACGATTTTGACCAGCCAGGGGTCAATGGCATTGACGACGCGTTGCGCAAGCGTTCACCACCTTCCTGAGCCTCCATGTCAAAGAGGGCGGTGAGCCCTTCCACGATGGTCATCCTGCCAGTGTGGTTGACGTGGCGCAGACAGACTTCCAGGGAGCACAAGGTTTCGCAGAGACCAGACCGCAACAACTCCTTCGGAGTAGGGAGATTTCCCTCGACATACCCAACGTAGACTCGCTCGAAGCTCGTCCAACGTTTGGCTTGTGGCAGTATCCTCTTCGAGGAAGAGCTTCAACTGAGACAACCTGCGTGCATTGGCCGCCACTCCAATAGTGCGGCTGTCGGTCTGCTCTCCTCACCGGGGGATCCTCGTGAGTCGTGGGCGGTTCTTCAGAGACGTCACTCTTGAAGACCGGCAATCCAAATCGTCTGCCCAGCCTCCTCAGATCACGGTTGGAAATTCACGATGGTGACTTCGCACTGATCAAACGTTTCCTCAACTATGGCTCGAAGGGTTGACCAATCCCCGCCAGCGAGACCAGCTCCGATCTTGGGAAGGCCAATCCTGCTCCCCTCGTACGTCTTCGCCACCCATTCCATACAGTTCCGTACCGCATCATAGTCGACCCTCATTTTGGGGCCACGAAAGTCGAATTGCGTGTACGCGTT
>JBGGMQ010000367.1:0-5428 GCA_041287975.1 Verrucomicrobium sp.
GTTGTTGAAGACCAAGGCACCGCCGCCGCTGGTGGTGACAGTGAGTGTGGCAGCCTGGGTGGAAGTGTCTCCTACGACGAGTTTGCCAGTGATGGCAATGTCCTGGCCGCTGGCGGGGGTGATGGAGCCTGAACCTCCGAGGGTGGCACCAGTGGCTACAGTGTATTGGGCACCGCCGGTGTGTGTGCCATTGACGAGAAAGGTGCCAGCATTGACCTGAGTCTGACCAGTGTAAGTGTTGGTGCCGGTCAGGCGGAGAGTGCCGGTTGTGGTTTTCACCACATTTCCACCACCATTTAGCTGGGCGAGAGAATTTAGTGTTCCGGATTTGGCAATCAGGGTGATGGAGGCCAAGCCGGGGCCTCCGATGTTGCCGGAGGTCATGTCGAGGGTGCCACCCTCAAGGTTGATGGTCGCGGTGCTGCGGGCGTCGGCGGTGTGGGTGATGTTTCCTTGGACGGTGAAGGTGCCTCCGGTGAGGGTGAGCGTGCCTGTGGAGGTCATGTTGGGATTGGAGGACGCAGTGGAGGTGCCTGCCCAAGTGGCCATCTCGACATTGCCGCCTACGGTGAATGATCCTCCGGCCATGGAGAGAAGGCCTGAGCCAAACGTGACGGCCGAGGCTTGAGTGCCTGCGACGTAGCCGATGATGACGTTGCCTGAGACTGTGATCAGATTCCCGGAATCGCTGCCGAGGATCAGGGAGCCAATGGACGAGCCAGCGGTGGTGGAACCACCACTCCCCTTCCAGCCAATGATGAGTGAACTGAGACTGGCCGTAAGCCTGCCTCCGGTCATATCAAGGAAGCTGGTGGTGGCGGCACCCGTGTTGACGGCACTGTAGCCAATGTACAGTGTTGAAGCAGCACCGGTGGCCACCCCTTTGATATCAAGGGTGCCACCATTGCGAATGGTGGCTTGGCCACTGCCTTTGCGGTAGCCGAAGTACACGAGCGGGCTGTTGATCACGTTGGTGCCTTCACCGAACTGGAGCTTATGAATGCCATTGGTACTGGCGGACTGGGCATCGGCCAGGATGAAGCTGGAAGTGGCCGTAATGGTATTGCTAGTGGCCAGATAGACCTCCGTATTGAGAGGAGACACGCTGGCGGGGGTGGCCAGTCCGTCGAGTGAAGGTGACGTTGGGACACCATCCAGGGCCGACGTTGAGGTGTGAACGCCCAGCCGCACCCGCCCAACGTTGACATTGAACTGTTGAGAGCCACGAAGGTCGAGGATGCCTGTGGGAGCACTCCCGTAGGAATAGGTTTGGGTGACCACGGTGACGCCCACGTCCAGCAGGTCTGAAGAGTTGCCGCTGCCTACGGTGAGCGTGCCGCCGGACTGACTGTAGTAGAGGGACCCCACGTTGTTCATGCCCACCTGAAGGCTCCCCGTGATGGTGTTGCTGGCCCCTCCCAAGTCCAGCCGGCCTGCGTTGACCTGGATGTTTTTGATGCTGAGGGGCTGGGTGAGAGACATGCGTCCAGAGCCAGACTTCATGAGGGTGGCGTTGGTGGTTCCCCCCAGAGTAGAGGAAATCGTCAACTCGGGATCGGCGTTGGAACTGTTGTTCACCACGAACACGCGGAGCACATCGCCAAGATCCAGCGTGCCATCGGTGATGGCGGCTGCGTTGTTGTTGCTGGAATTGATGAAACCAACGTGTCCGGCGAGATGCACCGTGCGGCCAGAATCCATTTGCAAGGTGCCTGCTGAGCCGACAGGTCCCCCTCCGAAAAGGAGCGCATAATTGATGAGGTCGGTTGTCAGGACTTTGAGCGAACCGTCGCCGGTGAGGGTGATGTCATGATTGCTGATGCGCAAGGTGCCGTTGGTGACATGAGTCACGCCGGCGTAGGTGTTCTCCCCTGTCAGCACCCAGGTCCCGGCACCCGACTTTTGGAGGGAGGTGGCGGCATTTTCGGTGTCGTTGGTGAGGCCGGCCTGCAAGGTGTTGGCAGCGGTACTGGTACCGGACAGGGCGATGATCCTGGCACCGAGGCCCACGAACTGGAGGGCATTTTGAATGACGAGAGCGCCGGAGCCTGAGGACGCAATGGTCACAGTGCCCGTGGTACCGGTGAGGCGGAGCACCTTGTCGGTGGACTCGCCTGCACCCGTGTGGGTAAGGCCCACACTGGCGATGTCGTCGCCGAGATCAATGAAGCCGAAGGAGCCAAGATTCGTGTCGGAGGTGGAGCCCGCAAGACCGATCTTCTCCACACTCAGGGCACCGCCTTTGATGGCGACCAGACCGGCAAAGGTGTTGTTTCCAGAAAGCGTCAGGGAGCCAGCGGCGAGCTTGTTGAAGGAACCCGTGCCGGTGATGTTCCCTGCGTAGCTTGCAGCGTTGGAGCGGCTGAACTCAAGGACGGAGTTGTTAAGGACGTCGCCGACAATCGAGCCGCTGGTGCTGCCTCCTCCAATGCGGAGAGTGCCAGCATTGATGGTGGTGCCGCCGGTGTAGGTGTTGGTGCCGGAGAGGATGAGCATTTGGGCTCCGGCTTTGATGATGCCGCCATTCTGGATAGTGGTCTCGATCGTGGCGTCAGAGTCGGGGAATACCGTGGGTGTGGCCTGGCTGGCCACCGTGATGGTGCGGACGGCGCCGCCCAAATCGAGGTAGCCGCTGTCCGGGGCGAGGACACCACGATTGCCGGTACCGGTGATGAGGACGTCCCGGACGTTGTTGCCTTCGCCACCGCGGCTGTTGTGGAGGAAGATGTCCCCTTTGACCGTGAGGACGCCTCCGGCCCCGGTTCTGACACCGATGTCATTGGTGCCGGTGTAGGCGGCCAGGGTGAGGCCGCCAATGGTTTCATCAAACCCATTCAGGTCGAAGAGGCTGCCGTTGTACTGGCGACTGCTGATGGTGACGGTGGACGTGTCAGTGATCTGGTTGTCCGCCATGAGGCGGAGGACGGTGGGGTTGAGGGCTCCGACCGCCCCGCCCTGGCCCTCGATGAGGATGTTGCCGGAACCAGTGGCGGTGCTTCCCAAGCTGGAGAGTTCCACCGTGCCACCACGGATGGTGAGCCCGCCCGTGAAAAAGGCTGGTCCATCGCCCGTCACGCTCAACTTGCCTTTACCGGTCTTGGTAATGGTGAAATCACCCAATATGCCGACGCCGTCCAGAATGGCTGTTCGCGACTCCAGCACCTCAAAGGCAGCGTTTTTTGACAGGCTCAAGAGACCTCCTTGCAAGGTGACGCTGCCGTCTTCGAATTTCAATCCACCGATGTTGAGCAGACCGTCGACTGCAATGGTGCCGGCGTCTTCAGCCCCGGCACTGAAAACAGCGGTGCTGCCGTCCACCCAGGCAACGCTTTCGGCACTGCCATCCGCACTGGGGGACCAGTAGAGGCTCGAGGGATTCCACACGAGACCCGGACCTGGGAGTCCATTGGGGTCCCAGTAGTAAGAGGTCTGGGCCGTGGCTACGGGTGGGGCCGTCGCTGCCAGAACAAGCATCAAGGGCATGAGAAACTGTCTGGTCATGATGTCTCTAGTGAAACAACATCCATGCCATGAGGCGAAAACAGGCGTGACAGCAAGTGGCGCTATTGTGACCCTCCTTCCGCCCACCAAGACGCAAAAAACCGTCCCCCACCATAGCAGAGGACGGCCCTTTTACAAGCATTTAGTTCCTATAACCCGCAACGGCGGCGGCGACGGAGGGCAAGAACGGTGAGCCCCGCCACGAGCAGGGCCATGCGCCCCGGCTCTGGCACTGCGGTGACCACCAGGATTCCGTGTGCGGCGAAGAGAGAGGTGTCCCAGCCGAGGCCATTGCTCAGAGTGGGCAAAAGCAGGTTGGAACCGAGTTCTCCGCCGAAGCGGAAGGTGCCGCCGGCATTGAACCCGGCATTGCTAACACTGGACCAGTCGATGAGGTTGAAGACGTCACCCGCGATGGCGGTATTGTACGCGAGGTTGACAACGGAGACGGTGCCGCCGCCGGTGAAGTCCATCTGCCCGTTGATTTCCAGGTGGTCATGCTTGGTCGTGTCTATAGGATTGGCAAGGGCGGCAGTGCCAGGCAGCGCGAGGAGTGCGGCATTGTAGACGCTGGTGTTGGTGGCATCTGCCAGGCCGCTGGAATTCAGGGTGCTTGCCGTGATCTGGAGTTCGATGACACCGCCGGAGTTGAGGACGAGGCCACCGTCCATGAAAAGGGTGCCGAGCAACGACTCACCAGAAACATTGATGTCCCCGGGGGCGAGCTTGCCGCCGCTGTTCACTTGGTGAATGATGCCGGCCCGCCCTTGAACGACGCCCGTTCCGGAGAGGGTGCCGCCGTTGTTGATACGAACGCCGCCGGTACCGGTGCGACCGAGCAGGTCTGCCGAGGCGCGGGTACCCGTGCCTCCTGACCCCACCTGAAGATTTCCCACGTCCACATTGGTGACACCCGTGTAGGTGTTGAGTTGGGTGAGAACTGCTGTGGCGGTGCCCGCCTTGGTGAGGTTGAGACGGTTCGAGTAAACCTCTGCCGAAGCTCCGCTGTACCAGGTCGGGGTTACGCCATCCTGGAAGAGGATGTCCCAGTTTTGAGTGCCCCCGGTCTGCACCACGGTCAGCGTCCCCTCCTGATTGGAGGCATTCTCCACGATGGTCTGGTTGGTGCCTGCCACGCTACCGGCAGAGGCCCCTGTGCCCGCAGCCTTCTCCGCTTTGAGATTGCCGATCGTGACGTTTTTACCGCCTACCTGGAAGTAGGCATTCGTGTCCAGCGTCACGGAGTTGGCCGCCGTCAGAGCCTTGTCATTGCCCAAACGCACATAATGTTGCTGCAAAGTATTGAAGGTTCCATTGCCAACCTTGAGTGAACCTAACCATGCGGAGTTGTCGTTGTTCAGATTGAAGAAGACTTTGGCTGTATAGACAGCACCCACATCCATGACGGTAGTAAGTTTCCCTGTACCGCTGAGCTGACCATTGAGAAGAATGTGTCGGAAAGCTCCGGTCAACTGGGATCCATCGGGATCTCCTGCCGCCGCCGCCAGTTGGGTATTGGTGCCTGTGTCTTTGTAGTACAAATTGACATCTCCATTCAGAGCAACATCCCCTGCAAAGATGTAAGAATCATTGTTCCAGCCACCCGTCGTACTGTTGTTCATCACACCGATTTGGCGGATCTGTCCACCGGCATTTGCACGAACCTCAATATCCGACAGGATCTGGTAGCGCGTGGTGAACCCCTGATTGGACTTCATATACACGCCAGTGGTACCTGAAGCGTCTGTTGCGGCACTTCCTAGAAAGATTTCGTTGTCCGCACCAAACGCGGCCCCGTAGTGACCCACGACATGGCCTGCCTGGACGTCCCAATCTCCCGTGAACTCCGCATTGTTTTGAAGCAGGTAAAGGTAACCATCGCCCTTTTTGGTGATGTTTCCCGTACCGATGACGTAGCCTTCCGTGG
>JBGGMQ010000368.1:0-5550 GCA_041287975.1 Verrucomicrobium sp.
CATTAGGCAGGGCAATGTTGATGTTCTTGATCTCCTGCACGTCGATGAACGCCTTGTCGACCCACTCCTTGGGATCAGGTATCACGTCATAGATCGTCTCACCGATGAGCCAGATGGTGTCGCCATCCGTGGTGGTGTGCACCCAGCGTTGTTGTCCAGGGCCGCCCATCATGTTGCCGCTGGAGGCACCACCAGTGCTCTCAACCGATTTGCCGACAACGAAGCTGCCGATGTCGTCGCCTTTTTCATTCTTGAGCACCACCTGAAGGCCGGTGACCTCTGGACCACCGGAGCCCGGAGGCAGGAGGTTCACCTTACCGAGGGCAGTCTTGCCCACGATGGATTTACCTTGAACCTTGAGGTCGGCGATGGCGGCAACCGCACGGCTGATGCGGTCATACGCAGCGGGGTAGCCGTCGCGCTCTTTCACCACCCACTTGTCCCCTTCCACCGCAAGGGTGGTCGACTTCGTGCCTTCGCGGATGATCAACTGGCGAACGTCCTTCACCGGAAGCTCAGGAAACAGGTATTCCCGGTCCTTGGCACCCACCAGCCTGGCGGAGTTGAGCTTGTTTTCGCGGTTGTTCTTGATGACAAAGGTGAGCCCGACGAGGGCACCCAGCACAATCAAAAGTACTACTGGCTTTTTCATGATTGGAATGAGGTCGCAGAAATAATGCTTGGGTCAGCGATAGCGATTGCCGGATCAGTGGGCAGCCTGGAGGCTGCGACGACGCATGGCCACACTGAGGCCAATGGCGACAATAAGAAGCGGAATGCCGAGCAAGTTCCAAACGGTGATCCAAAACTCACGCCTGTCTTTCGTGCGGTTCAGTTCCTTCTTGAGTTCCCGCTCTTTCTTCAGAATCTCCACCTGCTTGTCCTGCAACTGTTTCATCTGCTCACGATTAGGGTCCAGAATGACCAGGCCCTGGACGGATTTGGCACCACCAGCCTTGGCGATCTCCTGGACCACGTCATTGCGCTCCTGGGCCAGCTTTTCCAGACGAGGCTGGAACTGACTCTCAACGGCGGCGTTCAACTCCTGGAGCTTCGTGAAGGGGCGGTTCGCGGAAGCACGGCTGCGGACAGCAATGAGGTCAGCACCACCGCTGAGCATTTCCACCGTGTTCAGCAGAAGCGGGATGTTGGAGTTCGAGACCTGCATGCCGCCCATCTGGTCCTGACGGACGCAGAATTCATCATACTCCATGTCCACATCGCTGAAGAGGAAGACAACGCCCTCGCCATTGGCGGACTCTTTGAGAGCCTCTGGCTTGGGAGCTTCTTTGGCCGCATCTACAGGTGCACCGGCAGGCTTGTCATTTTCACCACCCGTGCCGCCGCCCTGGAACATGCTGGGATTGAATCCGGGAGGAAGACCACCAGGAAGCGCGGGGCTCTCAGGTGCAGGCGCAGTGGCTTTGGGCTGGCCCTCGGCAAAGGCAGTCTTGAAGCGACCGCTAAGACGAACACCCATGATCTGCTTTTTGCCGCTGCTCTGGAAATTGCGCAAATCCTCGCGCATGGCCTTTTCGGCGTCCGTGCCATCGATGAGCTGGGAAACCTCGGACGAGGAGATCAAAGTGGTGGCATTAATGCCAGGCTTGGCATTGATGGTGAAAGCACCCGCGGAGAACATCTGGATCTCCTGCAGGGGAGCCGTGACGGGCTCATCCATGTTGATCCCCTCGGGGCCGATGCCGAGGAAGATCGGCACGGCACGGCGCTGGTTGTTCATGCGATAGACCATGTCAGCCACCACAAGGTTCTTGTCGTAACCAACGCCCCATTCCTTGAACAAGGTGGGAAGGTCAGAGTTGGGTGAAACGAACGTCGAGGGAGCGCGGCCCATCTGGCCAGGATTGTTGTAGGCACGGCTCACGAGGCTCTGAGGATCAACGAAAGCGATGACCTTTCCGCCCTTGAGCAGAAACTGGTCAATGGCGAACTCCGCACGGGGCGTGATCTCCGAAGGATGAATCACGAGCAGGATGTTGATGTCAGAGTCGACAGATTCCGCAGACATTGGCACTTCACGCACATCGTAGTCCAGACGAAGCTGCTTGATCACCAGCCACGGGGGCCGCTGATTGGGCTGCTGCATCATGGGCGGGAAGTTGAAGGCCGGGCCTGCGAGGGGAATCGGGCTCATCACCCCCACCACTGTCTTTTTGGTCCGGGTCACCTGCGCCAGCGAGCGGGCGATCTGGTACTCCAGGGTGTTCTCATCAGCAGGGGTCACGAAGGGAATGACTTCCTTCTTGCCCAAGGCGTGGATGGCAATGCCGAAGTAGGCTTTGTCCCCTTCTTCATTCACCGTGTGGCCTTGAATGTCGTCTGCGACAGCTTTGTCTTCCTCTTCCGTGTTGGGGCGAGGATCAATATTCTCCAGGGTGATCTTGCCTTTGCTGGATTTCTGCACCTCTACGAGGAGGTCACGCACGGTGTTGCCGTAGGTCTGCAGGCCTTGAGGCATCAATCGGCTGTCGCCTGTGGCATAGAACTTGATGGAAACGGGCTCGTCGGCGTTCAGATTCTCAATGATCTGCTTGGTCCCTTTGGACAACGTGAAGACGCCTTTTTCCGTCAAATCCAGACGAAAATTGAGGAAGCCAAGCCCACCTACCATAAAATTCACCACGATGACAATCGCGACGACAAGCAGGAGGATGAGGGTGTTGGTGGATGTTTTCGAGTTCATGCGAAATGGAGTAAAGTCTGGGGTTGGGGTTCCAGATCAGGCGCGCTTGGCCTGGATCGCATAGTGGGTGATGGTGAGACAGACGCCGATGACGCTGAGGAAATAGAGCACATCGCGGAAGACGAGAAGGCCCTTGGACATCTCATAGTAGTGGGTCATGAAGCATAGCTGAGCAATGAACTTGACCACCCACTCCAGCGAGTCGGGGGTGACCTTGAGAGCAAAATCCACCACTTGCTGAAAGCCGAAGAGGAACAACAGGAGGCAGATGGCCACTGAAATAATGAAGCAGATAACCTGACTGCGGGTGAAGGCACTGACAGCGCTGGTGATAGCCAGGCAGGCCAGGGCATACAGATAGCTGGCAACGTAGCCACTGATCATCGGTCCTGGATCAGGCTCACCAAGGTAGGCCACCGTCCAAATGATGGGGAAGGTCAGTGCCAGGCCAATGGCCCACACGGAGGCTGCCGCGAGATACTTGCCAAGGATGGCGTGCCAGGGAGAGATCGGCATGGTGGCCAGAAGCTCCATGGTTCCCAGACGCTGCTCCTCCGACCAGAGGCGCATGCCGACGGCAGGAACCAGCACGAGGTAGATCCAGGGATGCCACATGAAGAACCCGCCCTGCCCAGACAGGGTGGCGTTGTTCGAGTCAAGGAATCCACCCACAATGAAGGTGAACCCCATGGCAGCGAGGATGAAGATGAAGAGGATGATGTAAGCCAGGGGGGAATTGAAGTAGGAGAAGAACTCCCGCTTGAATACCGCGATGGTGTTTTTCGTAGGGCTCATGAGGATGAACGAGTCAGATCAATCAACAATATGAAGGAGTAAGGGAAAAGCGGACCGACCACCAGCCAGTGAGGCCGGGTGACCATGATGCCCGCAAGCAACCAATCAGGCGGCGGTGTCGGAGCGGGTGATGCTGCGGAAGATCTCGTCGAGACGGCCTTCTTCGCGATGCATCTCTTCCAGGCGCCAGGAACGGGCGACAACCAAATTGCCGATTTCGCGGATGAGGTCTTCAGGACGAGACTTGCGAGTGGGCAGGACCCGGCCGATGAAGCCGGATTCATCACTCACGGAGGACTCCACCTTGTCCACGCCTGAGATCTTCTCAAGCTCAGCCCGGACTCCCGAGCCAGCAGCACCCCGCACAACCAGACGCACAGCGTCCGCACCGGGGGCGCGATTTTTAAGCTCGCTCGGTGTGCCGTCTGCCACCACTTTGCCGCGGTCAATGATCATGGCGCGGGAGCAGACTGCCTCCACCTCCTCAAGGATGTGGGTGGAGAACACAATGGCCTTGGTCTGGCCCATCCGCTTGATGAGGTTGCGCACCTCGTGCTTCTGATTGGGGTCCAGGCCGTCGGTGGGCTCATCCAGGATCAGGACTTCAGGATCGTGAATGATGCTCTGAGCCAGGCAGGTGCGGTGACGGTAGCCTTTGGAAAGCGTGTCCACGCTCTGATTCCGTACAGGCTCCAGGAAGCAGGTCTCCAACGCCTTGTCGACTGCTTTGCTACGGGCGCTGCCGTACAGGCCGCGCAATTCCGCACAAAAGCCAAGGAAACCTGCCACGCTCATGTCGGAGTACAGAGGGGCGTTTTCCGGCAGGTAGCCGATGCTGCGTTTAGCTAGTTCCGGGGACTCCAGCATGTTGACGCCGCCGACGGATATCGAGCCAGCAGTGGGCTCAAAATAGCCCGTCACCATGCGCATGGTGGTGGATTTGCCAGCACCGTTGGGTCCGAGGAACCCGAGCACTTCGCCTTTTTCCACGTTAAACGTAATTCCGTCCACGGCCACTTTGGGCCCAAACACTTTTCTGAGGTCTTTTACCTGGATCATACTTTATGAGAGGAATCTTGTCGGTGCGAGGGTATCAGAGATCTGGGGGTATGGTAAACGGCGATGAGACACGTTTGTTGCGCCTGCGTTCAAAGCAAGAGCGGTAATTGATGCAAGCATTTTTTATTCGGACCATCCTTCTCCATCCGCAGTAAGCGCCTCGACGCGAGGGCAAACGCGGGTTCGGACCTCTTACTCCCGCATCGTCCAGAATTGGATGGGAGGGAAGCACAAAAAACGTTCATGTGGCTTTCCTCACCCTTCAAAGCGTCCAAAACGAAGATTCAACAATCTTGCCACATGCGGAATCAATTCGTATTCTGCTAGCTTCCCCTTTCCCTGCTCCGATGCTGACTTCCCAGAATCCTGAACCCTCCGCCACCCGGCCAAAGGCGTTTCTGCGCCCGTTCATCGCACTCTGGCACTGGTTCTTCCCTCCCACTCAGGCCCATATTGACCGGCAGTCCCGCTCGGCTCGCATCCTCGGCGGGGTGTTGATCCTTGCGGTGAGCTTCAGCATCATGGTTTTCATGGTCTTGAATGCCCGCAAATGGCATGATGTCTACCAGACGTGGGATTCCAACCGGCTCATCGACCAGGCCGTGAAGCTGAAGGAGGAGGGCAAAATTGTTGATGCCTGGCTCAAAGCACACCAGGCCTATTCTCAGGATGCCGAAAATGTCCGGGTGCTACGGGTCATGGCCCAGTTCTATACGGCCATGCGAAAAAAGGAAGCCTCATGGTTCTTCAGCCGACTCCGGGAAAAGTGGGCGATGACGGAAGAGGACGTTGCCTATGAAATCGAGGCTCTCGCCAGCATTTCCGAAACCAAACAGGCCCAGGACCAGATCGAGGAAGTGCTCCGCACCTCCAAACCCACGCAGAAGATCGTGGAACTTGCCGACGTGGTCTTGCGCAAGAACCAGCGGAGCCGCCAGCTCCTGGAAATCCTTGGAAACTACATCGCCCAAGACCCGGCTAATGAGCAGGTG
>JBGGMQ010000369.1:0-4045 GCA_041287975.1 Verrucomicrobium sp.
CGCTTCTACGTTCGCTCGCCAGTTGACTCCCAACCCAAACCGCTCCCACTTCCATCCACCCAAGTCCAATCATCAGGCCACCTCCACATCTCAAGTTCGATCACTCACCCTCTGCCCTCACACTTCCGCCTCCAGCCCGTAGCAGCCGACGTAAGGAGGCTCTAGCTAGGCGTCTACCGCATCTCCACGCCCAACTCGTTTCAGTCTCCTGACCCTGGGGTTCAAATTCAAACCCAATCCAATAGACGACCCTGGGAGTAGTCCGAGGGGAAGGGGAGAGCCTACGAAAGATCCCATGAGCGAACCTTTTCAGCAGCAACTCGCGCGGACTCATAGTGGCGAAGCGGGAGCAAATCGCTACACCGCTACCGGAGGTTGGGCATCCCTGTCTTCCGGATGAAGTGCGACAAACTGCCAAGGATCTGCCACCGGGGATGCGAAACGGTGACGGCTTGTCACACAACGTCCTCCCAGGTTTATTCACTCTTGAATATGGCAAACAGCGATACCATCGAGAAAGCTATAATGCCGATGCCTAGGGCAAGCATAGCGTAGTTTTTCATCATGAGCGATAGCGAAATCGAGGCGAGTTGCAAAACAAGAGTAACAATCGACAATGCGACCATTAGGCGTCTCGCACTCTTGCCAATGATCCAGGTGCGGAGTTTTTGGAACATAGAGAATTGATAAGCTAGTTGGTGGCTATTTGTCAATTTACGCCTCTTGTCTATTGAATGCATGCGCTCATCGCTTCTCTTGGGATTTAGTGGTAGACACGTCTAGAGAAGCCCTGCCTAACCCAGTGAGGTGGACCCCGCGCTTCGGCCAGAGTTGCTGGAAGTTAAGCTGTGGTGGGCTGGCTGTTCATGGGGTTAGGTTGGTTCTGTCTTGATGTCAACGGGCACATTGTTCTTCCGACCGAAGGGGTTGTGAAACGAATGGCTCGGAGCGAAGCGGAGGGCCTGAAGTGCAACAACCCCTTCGGTCGGACCGCCCTGCCGGGGGGCACAGGGGTTGGTCAGGCTGCCAAGGCCAGTGGCATCCTGGGCGGTGTCGGCGGCAGGACTACTATCCCTTCATACGCTCGCTGTGGGGTGTCGTAGCCCAGGCTCTCGTGCGGCCGCCACGTGTTGTAGCGCTCAAACCATCGCGCCAGCCCGCCTTCCAACTTCAGCATTGTCGCATGTTCGCGCAGGTAGATTTCCTCGTACTTCACACTCCGCCACAGGCGTTCTATGAACACGTTGTCCATCCACCGCCCTTTGCCGTCCATGCTGATGCGCACCTCCAGTTCCACAAGCCGCTTGATCCACGGCTCACTGGTAAACTGGCTGCCCTGGTCAGTGTTGAAGATCTCCGGTCTGGTTCCGGTCTCCTTCACTGCCATCTCCAACGCTTCAAGACACAGGCTCACATCCATGGTGTTGCTCAGCTTCCACCCCACCACTTTGCGCGAATGCCAGTCCATCACCGCACACAGGTAGGCGTGCCCACGTGGCATCGGCACGTAGGTGATGTCGGCACACCACACCTGGTTGGGACGCTCCACAGCCAGCTCACGCAGCAAGTACGGGTAAATGCGATGCCCTTCTCCAGGCACGCTCGTGCGGGGTCGACAGTAGATGGCCTCCAGCCCCATCTGGCGACGCAGACGCTGCAAGCGCTTACGGTTGACTTTGTGGCCATGATCGCGCTCCAGCACCTTCACCAGACGCCGCGTCCCAAGGCACGGATCCTTGAGATAAAGCTCGTCCAGCAGCCTCAAAAGGCGGCGGTCTTCCCTACTCTCAGGCACTGCCACATAACCCAGCGTTGAGCGGCTCACCCCCAGCAAATCACATTGGGTTCTCATGCTCAAGAGGGGGTGTTCTTTTTCGACCAGCTCGGCAGGTCGTTCCAGATGCCGAGCTGTTTGGACTTTTTTTGCAGAAAGTCCACCTTCACCGTCAGTTCTCCAATCTTGGAGTGCAACTGCGCACGCTCACGCTCGTGCTCCTCATGGTCAGACTGGACAGAGTCCTGGCCAAAGACTCCCGCCATGCCAGTCTGGAGCGTCTTTTTCCAATCCGAAACCTGCACTGGATGAATGTCGTACTCCTTGGCTATTTCAGAGATGGTCTTGTGGCCTTTGAGCGCTTCAAGCGCCACCCGGGCCTTGAATTCAGGATCGTGTCTTCTACGTTTGGCTTTCATTTTCGAATGTCGGGTTCTGGTTTACTCCAGCCCGCCCAACTCCAAAACTACAACTTCAGCACTGGCCCGATTTCCGTGGTCCACCTCAAATTGAAGAAGACTATGCAGAAACGTCTAGGGCATTCCGTAGCTACAATAATTGAGAACCCGCGCGTTAAGCGTGAGATGATCGCCAATAGAGACAACTCCATGCCTCGTGCTGAAACATCCTCCATGCCAATTGATGCCCAGCAGGAAGACTTCGTACCTCAACGCTTTGGGAAGGGGAGGGGATTGATGGTCCTAGTCCTCACAGGAACCTTAGTCTTGATCTTCTATTGTGGGTGGAGTCGATGGAGAAGAGCTTTGTAATGCGCCTGCTGCTGCTCAGTCCACTCAACTAGGCCCGTGGCGAAACCCTCGCCACACGCGATCCCGTCCAAATCCCCAGCCCGAAGCTCTCCACGATTTGCACCGGATCGTAAGCCCGGTTTGATTAGGGATACAAATCGCCGTGGCTCACCTTGCGGAACTTCACCTGCGTGGCGAGACCGGTGGCGGGATCCAGTTCCCGCAAGGCTTCCAGCATCGTGCGTTGACGCTGTTCGCCCGTGACGCGGAGTTCATGGCTCCGCGTTTGTTGCAGCGATTGACCAATGGTATAGATGCTGAAAACGCTGCCGCGTGTGGTGATGAGGCTGGCGATGCTACGTAGGACGGCCTCGGACAACTCCCCCTGATCAGCGACTCCGGCGATTTCTGCAATCTCGCCCGGCGAATCATAACCTGCCGCATAACCGTAATTTTTGCCCGCCGTGGCCAGTCGGCGGTGGTAAATGCTATCAGCAATCGCCCGGGCATCCGTCGTGGTGAGCAGGCGGGCTGGATCCGTTTCTGAGGGGTTGGGCACTCCGGCCAGCACCGCGATGAGCGGGAGATTCCGTTCCAGCACCGCAGCCAGTTGCGGGTGGCGTGTCTGGTCCGCATAGGGTTCCACCAGGCAGTTGACATTGACACGCCCTGCCACGGCGGAATCGTTTGGGGCAAAGATGGGGCGTGCGGAGGCGGGAACCACGACGGGGGCGGAGAACAAGTCCATGAAAGCCCAGTCCGGTACCACGCTGGTGTCATGCCTGCTGGGTTGCAGCCGGAGGGTACGGAAAGGCACGCCTCCGCGAGTGCTGTTGCGGTCGGACTCGATGCCCGTCTGAATGTAGCCCAGTTCTCCTGCGGTATAGACAATGCCGGAAGGGTTCTTCGCGTGCCCCTTGGGGAAAGGCATGCGCAGGCCCGCATCGGTCACGTTGCCGTCCTTGTCCGTGTCAAACTGCGGGGCACTGGTTGGAGGAAAATCCAGCGAGGAAGCAGCCTTGCCCAAGACATTGAGGGTGCGCCGGTTGGCACTTCCGAAAGTATGCGGCCCCGGGGTGATGGCTGCGCCGTTTTCATCCTTCGTCCAACTGCTGGCGACGCTGTTGACATTGTATTCCGTGACCTCATAGGATCTGATGTTCTCCTTGCTGACGGTGGGCGCATCAACCGTCATGGTGAACGGTTGACCGGCGGGTGCCAGTTCCAGACGACGGGCATTGTCATACACAGAACCGGGATCAGGGACGCCTTCTGTCGCCACCTGACTGGCCGTTAATTTTGGGCCCAGTGCCAGACCCAGACGCATCGGCATGGTGGGGGGACGGTTTTTGACCTTGATCAGGGCCTTCAGATACGCCACCCGGTATTCCCCGGCCCGGATCACCGTACTACCCCCGACGATGGTGGTGGCATGACATGGAATGTACTTGCCGGTGAAGGGAGCAAAGGTCGCCGGTGAGAAGAACGCCCCCGGATCCTTCAGATAGTAGGAGTAGCCGAC
>JBGGMQ010000370.1:0-2957 GCA_041287975.1 Verrucomicrobium sp.
CGCGACGCGCACGATCGACGCCATGCGTTAGACGGAACAAACGTTCCAATTGCGGCCGTCGCGAAACTTGCGTTTCATGTGGGCCTGCGCGACAATCGTCGTCCCGCATTTTCGCGGGTGCGCTGCCTGCCGTGCGCACAGAGAAAGAGTGGATTGGAGAGGAACTCTTCGGCAACCGGTCCATTCGTCAGGGTGATTGGAAGTTGCTCAACATCATTCCGGGCGCAGGCGGCACTGGCAGGTGGGAGCTCTACAATCTTCGCAGCGATCCTGGCGAAACGAAGGACCTCTCCAAGGAACATCCTCAAATGCATGCCGAATTGCTCGCGCATTGGGACGAGTATGAAAAGCAAAACGGGGTGATCCTGACCGACGACGGCCCTTTCCGCAAAAAGAAGGATGCTTCTGCGATCATCAATGATTGAGCTGCCGCCACGCATCAAGCACTCGACCAACATCTTACTCTCTCACTTTTATGAAGCCATACCGCCAGCATTTCATCGTACCTGCGCTCGCCATACTCTCCCTTGGTATCAACTGTCTCCGTGCTGAGGAGGGAGGAGGTGGTCAGTATCTCATGGGGGCATTTTCATCCGCTCTCGATTTTACGCCTACGAAGCCCGGATTCGCCATTGCCACAGATGTGCTCGGTTACTCGGGCGATTTCAACGGCGGCAGGGCATTGCCGTTGGGAGGCGTCGCCCGAACGGGACTTAGTGCGGAGTTCATGGCCTGGGACATCGCGATGGCCTACACTTTTGAGCCTAAAGTGCTCGGGGCCAGCTATTCGGTGGGTGTCTGCGTGCCCTTCCTGTGGCTTGAGGTTGAAGCCGATGCTTCCATCACCGGCCCACGAGGCAGGACCATTGCGCGTCGCGTTTCTGATGACGCGGCCGGTCTGACCGACATGGGGATCGTGCCGGTCAGTCTCACGTGGAAGTCGGGCAACTGGCAATTCAACTTCCAGGAGGCCATCTTTGCCCCGGCCGGTGACTATGAGCCGGGCAGGCTCGCAAACCTGGGCAGGAACATCTGGAGCTTCGATTCCGTGTTCGGCGTCAGTTACCTCGATCCCAAGAAAGGCCTGGAGCTGACGCTCATGTCCGGCTTCCTCTTCTCCACAGAGAACGAGGACACAGACTATCAGAACGGCAACATCATCCACACGGAGGCCACCGTTGCGCAATACCTTCCGCTCGGGAAGAGCACGATCCTCTCCCTCGGTGTGAATGGGTTCTATTATCAGCAGGTGAGCGGGGACAGCGGGGCCGGAGCGTCTCTTGGTGACCTCAAGGGCCGTGCCGCTGGCGTCGGCCCCATCGTCAATCTCATCCAAACTATTGGCGACAAGACCCTCGCGATCCAGGCCAAGTGGCTGCCTGAGCTGGACACCAAGAACCGCCTCGAAGGCGACTGGGTCTGGCTCACCATCGGTATGACATTCTAGACATGGCGAACATGAATCACTCAGACGAAGCAACGAGCCGAAAGTTTTCTTACCTTAAGCATCATGAAGAATCGAGACACGGATCGGCACGTTGCAGTTATGCGATGGCCTGCCGGACAAGGAAACCGTGAAGAAGGTTTACGTGGGCGAGCATCTGGCCACGTACAGGCAGTTCCCACCGCGGCAGGAAGCCGGAAGTTTCCCCTCGACCAGATGCTGAAGAAGCTTCAGCAGGGCGGCGACCGGAATTGAAACTGACTTTGCAAGACGTCCCCCTGTGGCGCGCCCTCCTCTCCGAGATGGGGCGCCACCCTTATATCCCAATCCATATTGGCACCAAACTCTCTTTACTAAGTATGAAAGCCTTCCGTTCACATCATTGCCTTTTATCCGCCCTTCTCTCGACAGTGATGCTGTCTGCGGTTGCTCATGCCCAGGAAAAGACTCCTGGCTTCAACCAGAAAATTCCGGAGAAGATCATGACCCCTGACAAGGTGGAGACCCGCATCGGGACGCTCAACTTTGTGGACGGTGTACCTACGGCGGAGACCACGCAGAAGGTGTATGACAACCTCGATTTCCTCCGCGGGACGGAAGTGTTCCTCAACTTCATTCCCGCCGCTTCTATAGAGGGCCTGCGGCTTGCCCAGGTGGAGCGGGGCTCGACCAAGAGCCATCAGGCGCTGCTCTTCGAGCAATTGGCAGATTCCAATCCGCTGCTGCTGACGGGTAATACAGACACCGTCTATTGCTTGAGTGTCCTCGATCTGCAAGTGGACGGGCCGACGGTCGTGGAAATCCCGCCAGGATGCGGTCCCGGAACTGTGGACGACGCATTTTTCCGGTTCGTCACCGACATGGGAGGGCCTGGACCGGACCAAGGAAAGGGCGGCAAATACCTCATTCTGCCTCCGGACTACAAGGGCGAAGTGCCCAAGGACAAAAAGGAAGGGGGAGAGTACTACGTGGCGAAATCTCCCACGTATGTGAACTGGATGCCACTACGGGGCTTTCTGGTAGACGGCAAGACAGATGCGGCGGTGAAGATGTTCAAGGAGGGATTCAGGGTCTATCCCTTGAGCCAGGCTGCCAATCCGCCGAAGATGGAATTCATCAACTGTTCGAAGGTGCCGTTCAATACGGTTCACGCGAACAACTTCGAGTTCTATGAAGAGCTTGATCACGTCATTCAGAAAGAGCCTGTCGATTCCCTTGATCCTGAACTTCGTGGCCTGGCTGCCAGCATAGGGATTGTCAAAGGGCGAAAGTTTGCGCCGGACGAGCGCATGAAGAAGATTCTCACGGATGCCGTGGCGGTGGGTAACGCGACAGCCCGTGCCATCAGCTTCCGTGATCGGGATGCCCGGAGCGTGCTCTATCCCAGAAGCCAGTGGCAGTCTCTCTCAGCCACTACAGACTACCGGTTCATCGATCTCGATGGTGTGTCCGGTCGCGACCTGAATACCCGCACAAAATACTATTATGGGTACACCGTGAACACGCTGGCCAT
>JBGGMQ010000371.1:0-5105 GCA_041287975.1 Verrucomicrobium sp.
GCTGGGGATCTGGATGGCCTCGACTTCGCGAGTGAGATCAATGTCGGAATGCATGGGTGGGAGAAAGGGTAAAGGGGTAAGGGAAGAGGGAAAAGTAAAGCCCGTAGTTCAACCAAACGTGGTAGCGCACCCCTCTCAGCCTCGAGGGAGGGGGACGATTTTGATTTTGCCGACTTGTTTGCCTGCGGAGGCAAGGGCGTCGTGGAGCGTGGGGGCGTGGGGGATGGATTCACCCTGGGCCTGGAGCGACTGAGGGGCCAGGGAGGAGGCTTTTTGGCCAGCTTCCGCTTCGAGGGCGGCCTTGAGGGCACCTTCCACCATCTGACCACAATGAATCTTCATCGGTGGCAAGGGGCCAAGAGGACGGGAGAGTTCCTCCGCGCTCATGTCGAGAGCCTCCTCACGGGTCTTGCCTTTGATGAGTTGCGTGGCGAGGCTGGCCACGGCGATGGCAGTCTGGCAACCGAAGCTCTGGAAGGTGGCCTTGTCGATGACCTTCTTGCCGTCCTGCTCGCGGTACTTGATCCACATGCGCACCATGTCTCCGCAATCCGGGCTGCCCACGGTGCCGACGGCATCCGCGTCAGGGATTTCCCCGAGATTCTGGGGATTCACCAGCGCGTCCTGCAACACTTGTTCGTTCATGGTAGTTTGGCCGTTGGAGGCGGAGATTTAGACAGAATTAACAAAATTAACGGAATTAGAAGGGATTCGTTTGGGGGAACGGCAAGGGCGCATGAACGTCTAGAGTCGTAAGACGTCAGGCGGGTTGCTCTGACGAATTAATCTTCGATTTCCAGGCGATAGCGAGGGAGGCTGGGGTCTATTTCGAGGCTGTAGGCATCGATGCCGCCAGCGAGGCACTTGGTGGCAGCAAAGCCGTGGCCAAGGAAATAGGCGGCGGCATCCATGGCACTGCTGCCCTGGTGATCATAGATGACGAGCGGGTCTTCCTTGTTCCAAGTGTCGAAAACTTCCTGAATGAGCTCCTGGGACACGAGTCGGGAACCGGGAATCGCAACGGCCTCATGCTCCTCGCGGGAGCGGACGTCCAACAGGTGAACATTGGGGTTTTTCTCCTGTAAAGCGGCCAACTCGGACGGGCTGATCTGGAGGCTGGCATCGCTCTGATAGCTCTGCTGAATGTGCTCGATGGCCTCCTCTACCGGGATGTTCTCATTGCGAGCACAAACTTGGGCGAGCGTTTCCTGAGGCTGGAACCCACAGCTGCGGCAGCCGCCGATGTGATAGCGGGCAAAAAGAGCCCGCTGGGCACCGGGGTAGGATTGCAGCAGCGCCCCCATGGTGGTGGTGCCTTCCAGGGGTGGGAGGGTTTCGATCGTGGCGGAACTCATTGTACCCAGATGTTACGTCTCTCAGAGGGAGGGTCAACCGTGCCGGCTTCGCCGGAGACAAAAGACTTGAAGACAAACGGGGAGAAGTCGCCAGACTTGAAGACTCCAGACATCAGACTTGAGCTTCGCCACGTAGGAAACGGTTCTCTGAGTTGGCTGGATTGGGTGGTATGTGAAGAGGCTTGGTTGGGTAAACTTGGACACTTTTCTGGGCAATGGCGCGCAAATCTTGTGGGGGGCGGGTCTAAAAAATCCAGACACTCCCCCAGATTCGCGCTAATATCGCGCCCACCATGCCTGACGACCGCGAGCCCCGCATCTATGTCCTGCCGAATCTGATGACAGCGGGGAACATGCTTTGCGGCTTCATGGCCATTCTGCACATCGTGGGTCGTTTCCAGCCGGACACGGGTCATCAACGGTACATGTGGGCGATTGGATTCATTCTGGTGGCGTGCGTTTTCGAGCTGCTGGACGGTCGGCTGGCCCGGATGAGTGGTCAGAGTTCAGATTTTGGCAGGGAGTTTGACTCGCTGGCGGACATTGTCTCCTTCGGCATGGCCCCGGCATTGCTGGTGCATGATATCGTGCTGGCAGAGTTTGAGAAAACGATGGGTGGAGTCGGCTGGTTGATCGCTTGCATCTACCTGGTCTGTGGAGCCATGCGACTGGCGAGGTTCAACTGCCTGGCCGCGATCGAGACCCCTGAGACCAAGTCCTCCAAGTCCTTCCGTGGCTGTCCCATTCCTGCCGCTGCGGGGGTGATCGTCTCCCTGACCATGACCCTGATGTGGCTGGACGGCATGGACCGCGAGATCGGCAAATGGAAGTACACCCTGCCAGTGCTGATGCTGCTGCTCTCCTACTTGATGGTAAGCAATCTGGAGTACCCAAGCTTCAAGTCCATCAACTGGCGGACACGCCGCTCGTTTCACTGGGTGCTCATCAGCATCATTGTGCTGGCTTTCACGGTGAAGGCCTGGCAGTGGATGCCTACGGTGCTGTTTGTGGCTTACCTCGCCTATGGGCTGGTTCGCCCTTGGGTGTCCCGCAAATGGCGCCGGGAGATTGAGGAAACGGCCGACGGCGAGGCTGAAGCGGATGGGGATGCCAGTGAGTTCTCCAGCGAGAGCGGCAGCCTCGACTCAGTAAAAAGTAGCAAGTGAAAAGTGAAAAGTCCCGCCCATTCCGCTGATTGATAGTAGATCGGGAGTTCGAAGCCCAATCAAAATCTTCCGTCCGAAGTGTCACTTTTGACTTTTCACCAATGACTTTTCACTTCACCTAGAGCGTGCCCGATTTTCACCAGCCCATTTTGCTGCCAACACTGCATCACCTTGCAGAAACTGATCTGAATGAGCGCGAAGCTCTCCTCAAAGAGCTCTCTTTGGAAAAACCGATCGCACTGGTGATCCCGGCCCTCTACGCGGAACTCCAGCGTAAGGCCCTGCCTCGAATGTTGAAGCAGCTGGCGAATGCCCCGTACATTTCGCAGGTGATTTTCAGCATGAACGGGATGAACGGACGGGAGTTTGACCGGGCTCGTGCCTTTTTTGCCAAGCGGATTCCCAAAGTGCGCCACACAGTGCTGTGGAATGACGGACCGGAACTGACGGCGCTGCACAACCAAGTGGATACGCTGGGCACCCAGCGCACTGCCCCCGGTAAAGGCGGCAACGTGTGGATGGGCATCGCGACTCTGCTGGCGACGGGCCACAACGGAGTGATCGCCTGCCATGACAGCGACATCCTGAACTATGACCGTGAAATGCTGTGGCGGCTCTGCCTGCCCGTAGCGCACCCCGGCATGGGATATGTTTTTGCCAAGAGCTACTACGGCCGGGTGCGCGAGCGCATGTACGGGCGGGTGACGCGGCTGCTGGTTTTCCCACTACTCCAGGCATTGCGGGAGATTTTCGGCTCCACGCCTCTGCTCCGTTTCCTGGCGATGTGCCGCTACCCACTCTCAGGCGAATTTGCCGCCGACACTGATTTCCTCAGAAAGCTGGGGCTTGCAGCCGACTGGGGTCTGGAAATCGGCATGCTGTGCGATGTTTTCCGCCATGCACCAGCGCAGAAATTCTGCCAGGTTGATCTGGGGAGTAACTTCGAGCACAAGCACCAGCACCTGGGCTATGACCCGGTGACTGGCCTACCCGATACTACGAGTGGCCTCATGCGGATGGCGCGTGAGGTGACCAGAGCTCTGCTGGACCACCTGTGGGTAGACCTTGGCTTCTCAGCAGAGATTCGAAAACTGGAACGACTTCCAGAGGCTTACCTTGGCATCGCCAGGATGCTGCTCACCCGGTACACCCATGAGGCGATGTTCAATGGCCTGGAACAGACCACGGCCGAGGAACTCGGCGCGGTGACGGTCTTTGGTCAGATGATCAAGGAAGTGGCGGCCGAATGCTCCCCTTCCCCACCCCCGCCCTCCAGTCTGCCCTCATGGAATACGGTGACGCTCCGGTTGCCGGGGTTTGCGCCTGCGCTTTGTAAGTTGGTGGAGTAGAGTTGAGAGTTTTCATTTTTCAGTTTCAAGTTTTCAGCGGCCGCTGGCGCAGAACATCGGTAACACAGTCCGAGAATAGAGACTGCAAGTGGAAGGGGGTTGAAGTTTCCTCACACGAAGACACAAAGGCACGAAGGAGTTTCCAGGCTGCGGAATGAAATTTGAGGAGGACACCTCAGGGGCTATGAGTTTTCAGTTTTCAGCAGGGAAGGAGCCGTGCGCCGCAGTTGCTGAAAACTTCAAACTTGAAACTGAAAACTCGCACGCCCAGCCGCCGAGGGACAGTCTCCTCACATCCCGGATCACATTTGGGAACAAAAAAGCACCCGGCCTTGCGGCCGGGTGCTGTACTGAACCCCAATTAACTATGACTGAACGATTGCTAGTTAGGCAAAGATTTCAGAGACCACCTTGCCCTTGTCGCCAACCGTGAACGGACGGCCGGAGGGGGACATGACGGTTTCTGCGACCGGGAGACCCATGGCGGCACCGATGGTGGCGATGAAGTCCTGAACGGTGACTTGTTTGTCGGCCACTTCCTTGCCGTCCTTGTCGGAGGCACCGTGGACGTAACCACCCTTGACGCCGCCGCCGGCGAACACAGTGGAGTAAACTTTCGGATAGTGGTCGCGACCACTGTTTTCGTTAATATTCGGCGTACGACCGAACTCGGAGCCAAGCACCACCAAGGTGGAGTCAAGGAGGCCGGTGCGCTGAAGGTCAGTGAGCAACGCTGCGAAGGCGTTGTCCATGCCGGAACCGGTGCGCTCCATCGCTTCATCGATGTAGTTGTGCATGTCCCAACCGCCGGAGCGGACTTCCACGAAACGCACACCGCTCTGGACGAGACGGCGGGCGAGGAGGCAGCCCTGGCCGAATCCGTTGCCATAGAGGGTACGGGTGGCGGCATCTTCCTTGGTGAGGTCAAACGCTTCGAGGTCCTTGCTGGTGAGCAGGTTCATCGTTTCGTCGTAGAACTCCGTGTAAGCACGCACTTCTGGGCTGTGGAACTTGTCGCGGAAGGCGCTGTCGAACTCATTCATGAGTGAGACGCGCTTCTTGAACATGTCACCAGCGACCGTGGACTTGGCGTTCTGCAGGCCGGACTCTGGGCTGCTGATTGGCACAGGAGCAAGAGCGGGAGCGAAGAAGCCAGCGTTGGCGGTACCCGCACCGATGGTGACGCTGGAAGGCAGCGTGGCATGGGAGCGGCCTTTGAAGTGCTGCGCCCAGGA
>JBGGMQ010000372.1:0-4317 GCA_041287975.1 Verrucomicrobium sp.
AAAAGGGTCACGCTCCACGCGCACCTCACTGCGGGTGACGAGGCCCTTTTTCACCAGCACATGCAATACTTGGGTGGCGCGAGGCAGTTGTTTGCGCAGGTAGCTGAGAGTGGATTCGTTGCCGTTGGCGATGAGAAGATCAATGATTCGCGCCTGAATCGGGGCGGCCTTGAGCAGCTTGGCCATCTCTTCTGCGGACGGCTTGCCGGTGAGCGTGATGTGGCTGTCAGAGAGGAAGCTCTCCGGTTTGCTCCGAACGGCCTCGGGCAGCATCGTGCGGAGGACTTGGCGGACGGGGCAGAGGTAATAAGTCGCCATCCAGTTCGCCAGCTTCAGCAGCGGGCCGGTAAACATAGGGCGGGAGGTGATCGTGTCGGCGATGGGCCGCAGTTTCCCAGCAAAAGGGGACTCCGTGAGGAGTTGCACCACCACGGCGACGGATTTGCGTCCTTGTAACGGCACGTGTACCCGGGAGCCGAGGCTTACCCGGTGGGCCAGGGCCTCCGGGATGAGGTAATCCAGCTCCAAAGCATTCTCTTCCATGACCACCCGGGCGATGCCGAGGCCGGAAGCCTCGGCTCGGGCAGGGGATTTGGGTGCTGCTGGGTCCGCGAACAATTGAGGTTGTTCATCGCGGGGCGAGCTGGCAGCGGAATTCATGGGGCGGGCGTGAGCAAGGGCGTCAGGCGTGGCAGAGGTTTTACCATGGACCGGAGTCAAGGGCGGGGCAAGGTCGGTGCGTTAGTGCGTCTGGGGTTGGAAGGGGATTGGGGTTTAACCACAGAGACACAGAGGGCACAGAGAGTTTCATTTTTGAAGAGGGGTGAGGAGGGTTGGATGAGGGGGCAGGGCAGGTTCAATACATAGGTAACGCTTTTGGTTCAGGACAAGAGGTCACATGTGGGGAGTGATGGAGTGACAGGGGGAAAAGGGCGGTTGGGTTGGTTGCGAGGAGGCGTCTGGTGATCGTCGGCTGGAATCAGGGTCTGGGGTGGCGCGAACTGAACGGGTGGGTCAACCGGACTACTTTTAGTTTAGAGCACAAAAAAGCCTCCCGGTTTGCACCGGGAGGCTTGGGTACTCCAGAGGAGTGGGAAGCGGATTGCGTAGGGCTTTCCGCGTAAGCTTAGAAGCTCACGCTGAGGCTGATGCCGCCGTAAACACGGTCTTCTTCGCCAAGGTCTTCGAGGGCATCAATAGGGATGTTGCCAGCGATGTAAGGCGTAAGGGTAGCGTTCTTGGTCAGCTTGATCGGTGCGGCGAGGCTCACCTTGATGTGGTTGAAGCCGTCAACGCCGTAGTAGTCGATGCCGTAGGACACGAGGGCCGCAGGCACGAGGCTGATACGATCGGTGATTGCGATGTTCTTGGAAACGCCTGCTTCGAAGTAGAAGCCATCAGCGGCTTCGTCGTAGTAAGCGCCGCCGATCACGTCCACGGGACCAACGGTGGAGGAGATGAGGAAACCAACTTCGTTGATGTCTTCGAGAGCGTCGCCAGCGTCACCTTCAAAGAGGTAGTACTGGTACTTGAGGCCTACCGTCACCGGGCCGAGGTCGGCCAGAAGGGCTGCGTAGAGGTCAAGTTCATGGTAGGAGTCACCGGTGCCGACATAGGAGTCGTCAGCGGAGGTGCCGAACCAGGCGCCCACGTTAAGGGAGAGCACATCGGTGAACGGGATGTTGCCGTCCACTGCTGCGGACACGAGGTTCTGGGCGAAACGCACACCACGGTAAACGTAGTCGGTGTCGTAGCCAACGGTGAGGGAGAAGCCCAGAGCGGGATCTTCTTCAACCGGAGGCTGAACCACGGCGGGAGCTTTGGCGGGAGAGCCAGCGAATGCGGAGGCTGCGAACGCCGCGCTCAATGCAGGGATGAGCAAGGATTTCAATTTCATGCAGTTTGTTGTGTTTGGTTGTTGTTTGGGCATCCACGGTTCATGGTCCTATCGTCAGCCTGTGATGAGCAGGATGGCGATAAATACATGTATCGCGGATGCCCGAAATTAGCAGTAAACTCCGGGCTGTGAAGTCTTTTTGTGTTTTTTTTGCCCCAGATTGAACGCTATTTTGTGCCTACTTTGTAGATGCACGTGGGAGTCAGTAGGCAGTGGACTGTGCGTCAGTGGGCAAGGTGTTGGGGATTGCAACGAGCTCGCAAACGCATGGCTCGCGAGGGTTGTGAAAACAAAATGCAGAGCCCGGGGGTCTCCGGAGCCCTGAGCCTTGCTCGTAAGGGCAACCATTCGGAAGGGCCATGACCCGCAATTGGGTCGTTTGCTCCTCGTCCTTCGCGAAATTGCGGCTGAGCTTTTTGACACCTGCTTTCTGAGGCGCCCGCTATATTAATTTATGGAGAGTGTCGGATCTCGTGCACCTTCCGCCCGCTTTGGACGAAACGAAAAGTGTACGGCAGCTCGCCTCAATATCCCTTGCGAGGATCAGGCCAGATCGGAAGAGAGTACGGAATTCGCCTGGCGTTTGGCGAGGGCCTTGGCCTGAGCGACTACGCGCGTCTCGCTTTCATCAAAGCGATAGGCGTGGCAACTGGGGCAGGCGGTGGTGCGTTGGGTGACGATGGAGCCGCACCCTTCGCACACTTTGTAGTCTGCGGGTTGCTCCATGATTTTCTGAGCCTGTTTAAGGCGCTCACGATGGGATTCGCTAGGGGAGCTCATGGGTTCTGCTGAGGATTACGTTGCCTGCGATGTGAACGCGAGGAAAGTTTGCGATAGACGCAAAAAAGGCGCGGACTACTCCGCGCCTTCTGCACAACGTGTGCCAGTGATCAGTACTGATTACTTGGCAGCGCCAACCTTCGCGATTTGAGCGGCAACGCGGCTCTTAAGGCGGGAAGCGGTGTTCTTATGAAGAACCTTGGTCTTGGCGGCTTTGTCGGCAGCGGAGGCAAATTCATTGTAGGCGGCCTGGGCAGCAGCGGCGTCGCCCTTGGTCACGGCACCGAGCACCTTCTTGCGCAGAGTACGGATCCGGCTTTTGTTCGCCTGATTACGCGCAGTACGGGTCTGCGTTCTGCGGATGTCTTTCTCGGATGAGCGGATGTTGGCCATAAAAGCTAATTGAAGGGCGGGTGTTTTAGACCATGCCTGAGACGATGTCAAGCATTCGGTCGATGTTTTTGGAAATCGGTGTGGCTCACTTGTAGCCGCTGATCATGGCGCAGACGGTGGATTTCTCTTTTCCACCGGAGCGACGGATGGCCACCATATAGATGCCAGTCTTCTTGGGGGTGACGTGCAAGGTGAGACCCCAGCCACCTTCAGATGTTTCGATCTTCGATTCCACAGGCTTGCCTTCGGAATCCAGGACGTGGGCGGCAATTTGCACGCCGCTCTTTGGGGGGACGGCGACGCAGACGCGGTATTCGTTGCCCTTGAAGAGTTGGATGCGCACCGCCTTGCCCAAGTCGGGCTTCAGCTCGCGTTCCCAAATGTCCGCCCGGAAGTCAAAGCCAGCTTTTTCCTGCTGCTCCGCCAGTTTCACGACGGCGTTCTCGACGTCTTCCGAGTCGTCCGCCCGGGCTGCCCCGGGTACGGCCACGGCAAAAAGGGCAACCGCCACGCAGGCGGCTTTGACCAATTCAAGGATTGAGGGTCTGCTGGAAACCAGCATCCGCTTTGTTAAGATTGCATTCGCGCTCATGAAAAACAGGGCTAGTATCCGCCGCTTTCCGCAAAGTATAGAGAATATGCTTTGGTTTGCATCCAATTGTTCCAACGAAAACGCCTCTCACCTTAACACTGACCTTATTGCACATCTATGGCGCGGATAGTTTTCACCCTTGAAGACGGCACGGAAATCGAAGCCGAACTGGACGCAGACGTCATCACGATTGGTCGTCGTGCCGACAGCATCGTGGTTCTGCCCAGCTCTTCGGTTTCGAGCCACCACGCCACCATCAAGCAGCGGGGTGACAGCTATTATGTGCAGGATCTCGGCACCACGAACGGCACCAAGCTGAATGGTGTGGAAGTGGAAGAAGCCCGCCTGGAAGATGGTGACCAGCTCATGTTTGGCGACATTCCTGCGGTGTTTCACCTGAATGTTCAGTCGATCACGCGGGCCGTGCCCGTTGCGCAGGCTCCCTTGCCTGTGCCGCTGGCGGCGAGTGCGCCTGTGGCCAGCAAGTTTGCCACGAGCCGCAACGCGCCCCCTTCTCTGGCACCCCGGCGCACCACGCGTCCGGTGCAGTACCAGGAGTCCTCCGGCTGTGCTGGCTTCCTGACGTTTCTTGTGTTCTTGGTCCTGGCGTTCGTCGTGGGCCTGCACGTCCGGCATGGCGTGGAAACCGGTGGTT
>JBGGMQ010000373.1:0-3215 GCA_041287975.1 Verrucomicrobium sp.
TTTTTTAGACAGAATTTACAGAATTGGAATTGGGAGTTGGCTTGGGTTTCATGAAAGTAGGAAGTTGATCACGCACTGAAAAAAACTCTCGCGATTGCCTTGTGATGGGCACGTCTATTTAACCAGTTGCTCCGCCTCGAAGATCAACTCATGTTCAAAGGCTGTCTCATAGGCATCCAAAATCCCTGCCTTAAGTTTCATCTTCCGACCGACTGTTCTCCACGTTTTGACGGTGGCCAAGATTTCCTTCAGAATGGCTTTGGCTTCCTCTTTTCTCAAACCGAAACGAGAAGCAACATTCAGTGCGGCGGCAATAGAAGCCTCGTCGCCATCATCTGAAATGGGAGTCTGTGCTGTGTGAACCCGGTCAATTTCAGGCACGGGATTAATGTCATAGGCAGGAGACAAAGCCCAGCGACCCGGTTCACGCATGAGGAAACCGTGATTGCGCATGTGGTCGTCATGGTTGCTGAGCAAGAGAGAAAATACCAACCGTCGCCAAAGCTCTTTTAGATCGGAGGTTACATTATGTCCGAACAGGCGAATGCCATCAGCTAGTTGCACGTAGGAACCGGGATCTGATGCAGGCAAGCCAAGCATGGTTGCAGCTGAAACAAAAGGGATCCTCTCAGAGCCGATCCTATCAAAGCGCTTTACCACAATGACATGGCGGCCATTCACCAACATCAGATGGTGGTCAACCGTTTGAATGCCAGCCAGACGGGCCAAAGTAAGTGCGAGCCCTTCTCCAGCACCAATGTCCCTAACATCGTCTGGCTTGGGGAACTTGGCCATCCCAAGATTACCATCTACCATCTCGACTGCGGACTTTGGCCGAGCACCGCCTAAAGGAGAGCCTGCTCCCAGCAGAAAGCGAAGATCTTTGGCAGACTCCTTTTCCTGATGGATGGCCTCAGTGATCATCAAGAGGTCGTTGAGCCTGATCAGCGGAGGAAGTTTGCCACTGCCCGTGGCAAGAAAGTCGTGAGTACCCGAAATCCGAAAACGCAGGGCACCAAGTCTTGTTTCATCATCAAGGGCAAGCACATAGTCGATGTCTCGATAAGCTTTTTTGGCAAGCACCCTTTTTCTGACGGCACGTTCAATCAAGACCTTGCCCCATCGATCAGGACCACAGTCCTGAAAAGCACCGAACAACGAAGGTGCATGAAATCCTCCCGTCCTCAAAGGCAGGGAAGTCGGATCTATGGCAAAAGGATCCGTACTGGCCAGCCACTCCGAAGTGTATTCAAAGCTAACTGCCTGTCCCTGATCTGCCGCGAACAGCCGCCCGGCGAAATGGGTTTCACCGCGCCAATCTACGTGGACTTCAACAATCATGCCGAGGGTCGGTGAATTCGTTGGGGGAGATGGCCTTCATCCAACGACATACCTAGACTGTCACTCGATGGAGAGGCCAGATTTGCCAGTCGATCATGAAGCTGCAGGATAAAGGCAGCGGTAGCAAGGGTGCCAATCGACACAGACTCATCTCCGCGCTCAAGACGCCACAAAGTACTTCTACTGACGAAGAGGCGTGCAGCCATGTCCGTTGTTGAGATCCGACGCTTGCGCCTTGCCAATGCCAGATCCCGCCCGAGCTTACGCAAAGCACTGGAAGCAGGAAGAGGTAACGTCGGTGATATGCTCATCGTAGTGTTTCATATATTAAACACTAACTCTGCGTATTGTTCAATATTTAAAACATTGTGCAGTTCGTGGAGCTGTTCGAAGGCTCGCCTCGGGTTTCCCAGAAAGGAGGGATCCTCAAATTGCCCGCTTCGACCAAGCGAGAGGGGTCTTCTACTTCCCAACAGCTTTGGGAGTTTCTCTGGGACTCCTGCTGGTGTCGCCTTTGAACCTGCTTCAGTGGCTCTGATGAAATGAAAAAGGCGGGGCATGACTTGCATGCACCGCCTTGGAAATAACTTTCGGGGAAGCAGGGTCGATTAGACCAGCATGATGGCTGGGTTTTCGATGAGCTTGCGCATCTCAGCCAGGAAGGTGGCGGCGACGGCGCCGTCGACGACGCGGTGGTCACCGCTGAGACCGACCCACATGCGCTGGCCGACAACAATCTGGCCCTTGTCATTCACAACGGGGGCGCTGCGGATGCTGCCGATGCTGACGATGGCAGCCTGGGGTGGATTGATGATGGCGGCGAACTGGTCGATGCCATAGGAACCCAGGTTGCTGACGGTGATGGTACCGCCGGCGAACTCGTCAGGGCTGAGCTTCTTGTTCTTGGCTTTGCTGGCGAGATCCTTCACGGCACCGCTGATTTCCAGCAGAGTCTTGGTCTCAGCCGCCTTGATCACGGGGGTGACGAGACCTTCGGGAATGGCGATGGCCACGCTCAGGTTCACGTGCTTGAACTGGACGATGGCGTCGCCGTCGAAGGAGGCATTCACCGCTGGAACGGTGGCCGCGGCGCGGACGACAGCCTTGAGGATGAAGTCGTTGACGGTGTACTTGTTGCCGTTGGTCTTCTCCGACTGGGAATTGATGTGGGACCGGAAGGTCATGAGCGGACCGGCATCCACTTCCATCTGCAGGTAGAAGTGGGGGATCTGCGTCTTGCTGGCCAGGAGGCGCTCAGCAATGATGTTGCGCATGCCAGTAAGGGGGATGCGTTGATCATCGGGCCCCGCGACCGGGCGGATGGTCTGGACAGCCTTGGCGGGAGCTGCTGCGGCTGCGCTGGAGCCACCTTGAGGGGCGCTTTCCACGTCGGCACGCACGATGCGTCCGCCTGGGCCGGAGCCTTGAATCTTGGTGAGGTCCACGCCTTTTTCCTCGGCCACCTTGCGGGCCAGCGGAGAGGCTTTGACACGAACACCATTCGCGGACGCAACCGCAGGGCGCTTCTTCTGCCCAGGAGCGGAAGGAGGAAGACTGCCGGAGAAGGCGGCTTTTCCACCGGCGGCTTTGTCAGACTTGGCGGGAGCTTCTTCCTTTTTGGAGGGAGCTGGGGCATCGCTGCTGGCGATCAATGCATCCAGATCGGCAGGGGCTTCTTCGCCTTCGGCAAGGAGGACGACCATGGTGCCGCCGAGGGGCACTTTGTTGCCGGCCTGGGAGATGAGCTTGAAGACTTTGCCTTCTTCAAAGGCCTGCATCTCCATCGTCGCCTTGTCGGTCTCCACGTCGGCGATCACCTTGCCCATCTCCACGCTGTCGCCTTCTTTGATGTGCCACTTGGCGAGGGTCCCCTC
>JBGGMQ010000374.1:0-2824 GCA_041287975.1 Verrucomicrobium sp.
CATGGCATCCCATTGGTGCGACGCGCGGAAGCCCTGGCGGCCATCATGGCGCGGAAGCATGGCGTGGTGGTGGCCGGAACGCATGGGAAGACGACGACTTCCTCCATGGCGGCTCACGTGCTGAGGGTGGGGGGCATGAAGCCATCTCACTACGTGGGGGCGGAAATCCCCATCTTGGGGAGCAATGCCCACTGGGATAGTGAGGGCGAGCTCTTCGTGGCCGAGGGGGATGAAAGCGACGGGACGCTGGTCAAGTTTGAGCCGCGGCATGCCATAATCCTCAATATCGAGGCGGAGCACCTCGACTTCTACGAGGACCTCAATGAGATCAAGACGGTCTTCCGCCAGTTGCTGGAGAAGACGAGTGGCTACAGCGTGTATTGTGCCGAGGATCCGGTGGCGACGGAACTCTGCGAGGGACGCAAGAACGGCATCAGCTACGGCTGGAGCGCTGAGCACCATTTCTCTGCCAAGATTCTGGCGCTGCGCCCGGCGCAGACTCAGTTCGAGGTGTATCACAAGGGGACGTTGCTTGGCGAGGTGGTGCTCGGCATCCCTGGGCGCCACAATGTGCTCAACTCGCTGGCGGCGATTGGTCTGTCGATCAGTGTTGGGGTGCCGTTTGACAAAATCAAACAGGCGCTGGAGTCCTTCCGTGGTGCGCGACGTCGCTTTGAGTCAAAGTATGCAGGCACTCATTTCCAGATCGTGGATGATTATGGCCACCACCCTACGGAGATCAAGGCCACGCTGGCCACGGCCAAGGCGCTCAATCCGAAGAGGATTGTGTGCCTCTTCCAGCCTCACCGCTATTCCCGGACGCAGTTGCTGAAGACGGAGTTCGGCGGCGCGTTCAACGATGTGGAAATGCTCTGCGTGACGGATGTGTATGCCGCGAGCGAGAAGCCGCTGCCTGGGGTCTCGGGGTTGACGATCATTGAGGAGGTGAAGATCCAGGCCGAAGCTGTGGAATGCCACAGCACGCCGAAGCTGCTGGATGCCCGCAATCTCATCGGGAACAAGCTGAAGCCCGGGGACCTGCTCATCACTCTGGGGGCGGGGAATGTCCATGAAGTAGGCGGCTGTCTTGCGAAGGATCTGAAGATCGCTGAGCAGGTGATGACGGTGCTGAATCAGGAAGGTGGCGGCGTAGTGAAGCTCTATGAGCCGATGGCCAACCACACCACGATTCGCGTGGGTGGACCGGCGCAATATTGGATCGAACCCACCACGGTGAACGGCTTCGCCCAAGTGGTGAAGCTTTTGCGCGCAGCCTTCATCCCCATACGTGTGATTGGGCGTGGCTCGAACCTGCTGGTGCGTGACGGTGGTATCAAGGGCGCAGTGATCCACCCTGCGAAGGGGGAGTTCGATGAAGTGCGTGTGGATGGGAACTTCATTTTTGCCGGTTCGGGTGCCCGCTTGAAGAAGATCGCTAGCGCCGCCCGGAATGCCGGGCTCGGCGGTTTCGAATGGATGGAGGGCATCCCGGGGAACCTGGGTGGGGCACTGCGTATGAACGCCGGGGCGATGGGAGTGCAGACCTTCGACCAGGTGGTGAGCGTGAAATTTCTCGACGCCGTGGGCGAAGTGCGGGAGAAGATGAAGCACGAGATCGAGCACCACTATCGGAGCGTGCCCGAACTTGATCACCACTTTGCCGTAAGTGCTGTCCTGCAGGGTCGTCCGGCACCCCTGCCAGAGATTGATGAGAAGCTGGAAGCGTCTCACAGCAAGCGACGCACGAGTCAGCCCATTGGGGCGAGCGCGGGATGCATTTTCAAGAACCCGGGGCCGGTGCCTGCGGGCAGGTTGGTCGATGAACTGGGCCTCAAGGGGCGGGGCTTCGGCAAGGCCATCGTCTCGGATGTGCATGGAAACTTCATCCTGAACGCTGGTGGTGCCAGTTCGCGTGATGTGCAGGACCTTATCGCAGACATCAAGCAAGTGGCCCTGCAGGAGCGGGGCATCATGCTCGATACGGAGGTGCAGATCATCGGCGAAGACAAGCCCATTCCGCTCTGATCACTGAGCAGCCGGAAATTTTTACGAAAGCCTTTCCGTTGGAGTTTTTTTGGTGCGTGGTCTAGGATGGCCACGCACCCATCCATGCCAGACGGCCAACCCATTCTTGATCGCAGCGGATCCGCATCTCCCACCTGGGATGAACGATTCAAGGCGGTAGCCTTTTCGGAATTTCAATTCCTGGCGATTTTGTCCTCAGAGGGGAGGGTGCTGGAGATCAGTCAGGCGGCTTTGCATGCGGGAGGCGTGGCTCGGGCTGAGGTGATTGAGCAACCCTTTTGGGAAACGGTGTGGTGCCGGAAAGCGCCGGAGGCATCCGACTACTGGCAGGGGAGGCTGGTGGCGGCGCGGGCCTCAGTAGGTAGCCCGGTGCATGGCAAGTCACTCCTGCACTGGCCGGGTCGCGGGGATGAATTCGTGGACAACAGCGTCACGATGGTGCCACTGACTGATGGGGGTGTGGACTACTTCGTGGTGCAGGCAAAGTTGACCGCCTCGCGAGTCGACGAGGAAGAAGGTGTGCGGAACCAGGATGAGAGGTTCAAGTTTGTCGCCCAGGCTACCAATGACGCTATCTGGGACTGGGATGTGGCGCAGAATCTCCTGTGGTGGAGTGATGGCTTCACGCGTCTGTTTGGCTTTGAACGAGGGGAACTCGAAGCGGGGCTGGAGTCTTGGACTCGACGCGTGCATCCCGCAGACCGCGATGCGGTGGTTCGCGACTTTCACACTGCGGTGGAGGGCTCTGCCAGCAACTGGGCGTCGGAGTACCGCTTCCTCTGCAAAGATGGGCGGGCGG
>JBGGMQ010000375.1:0-7413 GCA_041287975.1 Verrucomicrobium sp.
AGCCATAGTAGGCGGCGAGTTGCTCCTTTTGCTCCTCACTGAGGGATCCCCCTGCATCCTTCATGCTGCGCTCGGAGGCCATCGCCATGGCCTGCCTCATGCGGGCCTCCAGCGGCCCCCCGGGAACAATCCGGGTGATGAAGAACACGGCGATCGTCGCCCCGAGCAAGGTCGGGATGATGAGGAGAAGGCGGCGAATGAAATAGTCCCTCATGTTCAGTCAATCAAAACGCTTCGTACAGAACGCACGGCCGCACAAGTTTTTCATCTTCAACATTGATCCCCTTTCATCCTCGCCGTTCAATCGCCTTGCTGACCCATCTTGCGAATCTCAAAATGACAGGGGCCTGCCCTTGATGCACCCCCACCGGCAACTGGGACCTTTTTTCTTTCATGAAACCGCCTAAAAGTCAGCAATTGCACCTCCAAGCTTTACTGGGTGCTTTAGCCCCATAGAATGCGCGCCCATGAAGTGGACCACCCGCCTCCTGGTACTCGCCGTGCTCATCGGCGGGCTGGTGTGCTTTCATATTGTCCGGTCTCACCGGCCTCTACGGGTGAATGAAGCGACCAAGGAAGACATTCTCCTGCTGGGAAACGCCACGGAATTGAGCACGCTGGACCTGCATGTGGCCACAGGTCAGCCGGAGCACATGGTCTTTGCCGCCCTCTTTGAAGGCCTGGTGGCACCTGATCCTGCGAATCCTGACAAGCCAGCCCCTGGCGCAGCCTCCTCCTGGGAGACCCAGGACTCCATCCACTGGACCTTTCACCTGCGGAAAAATGGCAGGTGGAGTGATGGCGCCCCGCTCACCGCTCACGATTTCGTCTGGTCCTACCAGCGGATACTCACGCCAGAACTCGCCGCGCAGTATGCCTCCATGCTGTTCCCACTCAAGAATGCGGAGGAATTCAACAAGGGCACACTGAAGGACTTCTCGCAGGTCGGCATCAAGGCCATCGACGACTACACGCTGGAACTCACCCTGGTCGGCCCCATGCCCTACCTGCTGGGCATGATGAAACACTACTCGTGGTTTCCCGTTCCCCGGCACGTCATTGAAAAATTCGGCAGCTACACGGACCGGGCCAACCGCTGGACCAAGGCGGGGAATCTGGTGGGCAACGGCCCCTTCGCCCTCCAGGAATGGCGCTTCACCCACTCCCTGACCGTGCTGAAGAACCCCTATTACTGGGATGCCGAAGTCGTCCGGCTGAAGAAGATCGTCTTCGTCCCCATCGCCAGCGATACCACGGAGGAGCGGGCCTTTCGCGATGGCCAGATCCACTCCACCTTCACCCTGCCCAATCCGCTCATCCAGGAGTACGCCAAGAACCGCAAGGACGTGCTCACGAGCGAACCCATCCTGAGCGTCTACTTCTACCGCATCAACACCACCCGGGAGATGCTGAAGGATGTCCGGGTGCGCAAGGCGCTCAGCCTGGCCATTGATCGCGATGGCATCATCAACAACATCCTCCGGGCGGGCCAGAAACCCTCTGAAGGCCTCACCCCCTACCCGGAGAGTCTCGATTACCCGCAAGCTCCCAAAGTCATCCGCTTCGATCCAGCAGAAGCTCAGCGGCTGATGGCAGAGGCGGGCTACCCTGGTGGCAAAGGCTTCCCGAAGTTCGACATTCTCATCAACACCCATGAGGCCCACCGGGTGATTGCGGAGGCTGTGCAGGAGATGTGGCGCAAGAACCTGGGCATCCAGGTAGGCATCTTCAACCAGGACTGGGGCGTGTACCTGGAATCCCAGCGCCAGATGAACTACGACGTCTGCCGGGCCGCCTGGGGCGGAGACTATCCGGACCCTCTCACCTTCCTCTCCATGTGGAAGACGGGCGATGGCAACAATGAGACGGGCTGGAGCAACGCCAAGTTTGACGATCTCATCAACCAGTCCAACCAGGAGGCTGACGCCACCAAACGCCTGAATTTGCTAGGGCAGGCGGAAACGATCCTGCTGGAAGAGATGCCCATCATCCCCTTTTACTGGTATGTGCACGTGTACGCTTCGCGGCCAGAGCTCAAGGGCCGCGTTCCCAGCGTCCTCCAGCACCGCGCCTACAAGGGGTGGTACCTTGATCACTCCGTCCTCAACCAGCCAGCGACCGTTGCTGACCCAGTGCCTGCCCCCGCCCCCTGACATCGCATGATCCGGTTCCTCCTCAGCCGCTTTCTGCAAGGCATCGTCGTGATCCTGGCGGTCTTCGTCATCACCTTTTGCCTGCAAAAACTCTCGCCAACGAGCCCCTTCAACGGGGAACGCAATGTACCAGAGGAGGTGAGAAAGACGCTTGAGTCCTATTATGGCTTCAATGATCCATGGCCCGTGCAGATGTGGCGGCATATCAAAGCGTTTGCCACCTTTAACCCACCCGACTGCGTCAAGTCCCCCGGTCGCGGTGTGGGTGAAGTGATCTCCCAGGCATTTCCTGTGTCCGTCGCTCTGGCCGTCCCGGCCCTGCTCATCGCCCTGGCCGTAGGCATTCCACTGGGGGCAATCGCAGCACTCCGTCCGAACACCTTCGACGACCACTGGGCCACAGCGACGGCCACCCTGGGTATCTGCATTCCCAGCTTTGTTCTTGGCCCTCTCATTGCCATGATCTTCGGGCTCTATCTTCGTTGGTTCAATGTGGCTGGCTGGCACGATTCGGCAGACTGGGTGCTGCCCGCTCTCACCCTTGGCCTCATCTACAGCGGCTATGTGGCGCGACTCACACGCGGTGGACTGCGGGAAACGCTCGCTCAAGACTTCATTCGCACGGCCCGCGCCAAGGGTGCCAGTGAGCCCATGGTGGTCATCCGGCATGCCTTGAAACTGGCCTGCCTTCCCCTGCTGAATTTCCTCGGACCCACGGCGGCAGGCTTGCTCACAGGGTCCATGGTGACCGAGACCGTATTCCAGATCCCAGGCCTGGGTCAGCACTTCATCAGTTCCGCCGTCAACCGGGACGATACGCTGGCGGTCGGCATCACCCTCCTCTTCGCCGCACTCATTGTCGTCTTTAACATGCTGGTGGACATCATCCAGGCAGCGCTCAACCCGCGAATCGGACTGAAGTCATGACCCTGGCTCCTCCCGCGCCTTCCAAGGCCCTCATCGAATCTCCATGGCGCACGGCAAGGCGGCGGCTCTTCAGCAATGCCCGGTCCGTGACAGGCATGGGTTTCCTCGTCCTGCTCTTCGCCTTCTGCATCGTGGGCCCTTCCCTCTCGCCCTACAAGCAGACGGATCAAAACCTGGACAACAAAACCGCGGCTCCCAGTGCCAGCCACTGGATGGGCACGGACCCCCTGGGTCGCGACGTGATGACCCGCACCATGTATGGAGGTCGCGTCACTCTGTTGGTGGGGTTTGTCGCCACCGCTGTCGCTGTCGCCATCGGTGTGATCTACGGCATGGTCTCGGGACTCGTGGGAGGCCGTACCGACTCTGCCATGATGCGCGTGGTGGACATTCTCTATGCCTTTCCCTTCCTCAATTTCGTGATCATTCTCACGGCGGTTCTCGGAACTCACCCTTTCCTGGTAGGAGCTGAGGCCTGGGTCCTCGACAAGCTCTCCGTGATCCCGGCACTCAGGGGTGCCGCCACCGACCTCGGCTTCAATGCCAGCTTCCTGCTCCTCTTCGCCGCGATTGGTGCCGTGGAATGGCTGACCATGGCTCGCGTGGTGCGCGGTCAGGTGCTTTCGTTGAAGAACCAGGAGTTCGTCACCGCTGCCCGCAGCTATGGTGCAGGCACAGGGCGCATCCTGCTGCGGCACCTGCTGCCGAACGTCATCGGCCCGGTGATCGTGTACGCCAGCCTCACCGTCCCAGGCGTGATGCTGCTGGAGGCCACGCTGAGTTTCCTCGGCCTCGGCATTCAGCCACCCGCCTCCTCATGGGGCGTATTGATCAACGACGGTGCCCAGCGCATGGACACCGCTCCGTGGTTGCTGCTCTTCCCCGGCGTGTTCTTCTCCCTCACGCTGCTCTCGCTGAACTTCGTGGGCGACGGTCTGCGGGATGCGCTGGATCCCAAGAGCCTCCGCTAGATCCGCCAGCGCTCGCCACGCACTTCATTCAATTCGACCCTGGCACCTCCGCGACGCTTGCTCTCGTCTGCGGCTTCCATGAATGCGTAGATCTCCAGCGTCTCGGCCGGAGACACGGGAGCCACACCTGAGCTAAAGAAAGCAGTGATCTGTTTCAGCAGTGGAGTGTAGTCTCCTGCATCCTGCTGCTCCACGACCGCGGCATCGCCGAATTTGATCACCTTGTATTCTGCGGGCCAGCGATGAAGGGCGTGGAGCGTGCCAAGCTTCCCCTCACCCCAGAGCCCCGTCACCAAAGACAAATGCGGGGTCGTGGTACGCTGCACACTCACACAGCCTGTCCCCAGTACCGTGAACAAAGCCTCGGTGGGGTGAATGCCATAAAAGAACAGATCGGGATGCGTGGGCTCGATGGGGGCTGGCCCGTAGGAGATCGCTCCCCGGACGGTCCCCGCATCGGCCGCCGCCAGGGCTTGGATGCCTGGATACCAGCGCAACGCAGAACTGCTGAAGAGGGGCGTTCCCGTTTCTGCAGCCAGTTCGTAGATCCGTTCTGCCTCATGCAAACTCCCTGCTACAGGCTTGTCCAGAAACACCGGCAGCCCTGCCCGCAACACGGGCGCCACCTGGTCGGAATGCGCCCGGCCATCCAGACTGCACAACAGGACAGCGTCACATCGTTTCAGCAGTGCTTCAATGCTCCCGACCATCTCCACTGCATGGCGCGTCTGCAGTTCCTCCACGAACCCGGCCGCCCGGCTCTGGCTCCAGGGCATGTCTGGGCTCACAGTGGGATGGGCCGCCACCACCCGGGCGCCTGGCACATGGCCAGAGTGCTTGGCGTCATTCAGGCGGGCCGTAAACTCACTCGCGTGAGACGTGTCACACCCGATGATGCCGATGCGTAGTTCGCGATGACTATTCATTGTGAATGCGCAGATCATCCAGGTAGAACGCCGTGGCCACATTGGCATCGCTAACGAACACCATGGATTCGAGGGCCTTCATTCCTGCATTCTTGAAAGGCAGGTCTTTGAACTCCATCCTGGTTCCATCCGCGAGAGTCACCACCAGCTGCCATTTGCCAGAGCTGCTGTCACCGAGGGCGGACTTCACTTCGAAACCGTACCACTTGCCAGGTTCGAGTTTCAACAGTTCCTTCCCCGCCGCTTTCAGCGAGCCTTTGCGCACCTCCAGGCTTGGACCTGCTTGATAGGGAGTGCCCTTGTCCCGCCACTCGTGCGTGAACTCTGACTCCGGCTCCAGCCAGAGATTGAAGCTGACCGTGGTCGCACCCTTTTTGTGATTCAGATCCAGGGAAAGGTGGGGCTGGTAGCGCTGGGGGAGCCCCGGCGCATCCTGAAATTTCAGGCTGCGCTTGCCGCTCTTTGCCTGCTCGTCACTGGCCAGGATGGTGCCGCCTTTGGGGTCGGAGCTGACCCGGCCATTCCACATGGTCTTGCCCACCGGAGTGCCTTCGAAATCATCCCCCAGGGTGAAGACGGGCAACTCCTCGCGCTCCAGTTCCAGTGGCTTCAGGCTGGCGGCGAGTTGTTTCCATGCAGCGTCTCCGGTGACGCCTGCCTGGCTGTAGTCGAAGGGCTTGAAACCCATGGCCAGCGCCGGCGATTCAGGCTTCAAGTGGAAGTCCCCCTTGGCCACGTCCACGAAAAGCGGGTCGGCGATTTTCGATCCCCGGTCATAGCCCTGCTTCTGCCACGCGACGAAGTCTTCCCCACCAAAGTCGATGAGGCGCTTCGAGGCATTCCAGTATAGGTTCTGCTCCATGCGAACCTTGGGCTTCGTCCACTGGCCGTAGAGCAGCAGTCCACTGTCGAAGTACACGATGTTGTTCTGGTAGCTGAAGGACAGATGCTCCTCCGTTCGGGACCGCTGGATCTGGGCCTCCTCGCCAAAGGCGAAGATGTTGTTCCGGATGATGTTGTCCTTGCCGTAGTGCTGGTGGAATCCCGCATGGCGCGTGTGATGCACGAGGTTGTTCTCCATCAGGACGCCGGAGCTGCCTTCGTCAGTGTACAGGCCCCAGCCCCCGTAGCGGTAGCCGTTCACATGGTGCGCATGGTTGTTAGACACTGTCGTCCCTGACGCAGGCCCAAGCAGATAAACTGCGCCCATGTCACTCAGCACCCCATAGCCAAGGTGGTGGATGTGGTTGAACTCAATCTTGTTGTGGTGCGCCACACTCTCCGCGTAGCCCCACACCCAGCCCGCAGACACCCCGCTGTAGAAGAAGTCGCCAATGTCATTGTGCGTGATCGTGTTCTCCCCGCTGTGGGTGATGAAAACGCCCACGCTGCCCATGAAATAACGTCCCCCCGTGTGGATGATGTTGTTGTGCACTGTGATGCCGTGGGTCCGGCCCAGCGGGTCAGGATCCAGAGGCACATCGCCGATCCTCACCCCGCCTGCGCCCATGTCATGCAGGTAGGAGCCGGTGATGCGGCAGTCGGTGCAACCCTTGCGAAACCAGATGGCATAGATGCCGGTGTGCGCGATCTCGCAGTTCTCAAACGTGACGTCACTTGCCCCGTCAAGCATGACCACAGCGGGCACTTTGGAATCTGCCTGCGAGTCGATGTGGCCGTCTTTGCCCAGTTCAAACCGGCTGTGCTGGAAGGCGATCCCCTTGAAGTGCAGGTTCGACACGAATTCGCTCCTGGCAGAGTTTCCTTGAACGGCGAGCAACTGATCCGCCACGGGTGCCACGGTCTTTGCCTTGGTCATGTCCTCGTCAGGCAGGGGCTTGTAGAAGAGCTGGCCGGATCGATCCAGAAACCACTCGCCGGGAGCATCCAGCGCAGCCTTGAAGTTTTCCAGGAAATAGCGCTGCCGGGTTTCATAGACCAGAAAGGGCCAGCGGGACCCTGCGGTGAACTGCACATACCCCGCCTCCGGCTTGAGATACGCCACGCGATGGCGGGCAATCTGCCAGGTCTGGAAGACGACCACCTCGGCATCTTTCAACTCGCCTGCATTGAGCGGGCTCAGAGGCGCGAGGTCATTGGCTTCGGCATAGAAGGCGGTGAACTCAGGCTTGCCCATGGGCGGCGCGCCTTCGGGAGCCTCAAGTGCAGGCCGGGTGGCGTGGAAATACCGCGCGTTCGGCGTGCGGGCCCGCGTGGCGCGGCGTCCATTGATCCACAGATCCTGGAAGTACCACTTGCCATCCTTCACCTCAGGAATCTCTGCCACCCAAAGGCCGTCCCCAGCATCGCGCCAGCCGGAGATTTCGCGACCGCCGCTGATCACCACTTTGCCATCGCCCGCATAGGTGACAGGGCTGTCCTTCGTGCCGCCGTCCTGGGGTTCAAAGACAACGGGCTGGGAAATGGGGTAAGTCC
>JBGGMQ010000376.1:0-3092 GCA_041287975.1 Verrucomicrobium sp.
CTCGTATGAAAGCATCGTGAACTCCATTCAGGAGGCCAAGGCGCACTACAGCAAGCTGGACATCCTCGTCTGCAACGCGGGCTGCAACGTGCGCAAGCCCTCCACGGACGTGACCTGGGATGACTGGAACCTGATTCTGGACACGAACCTGCGCGGTTCGTTTTTCCTGGCTCAACAGGCAGCGAAGGAACTCATGATTCCCGCCCAGTATGGCCGCATCATTTTGATTGGCTCCGTCACCTGCGTGGCCGGTTATGCCGGCCTCGCCCCCTATGGCGCCAGCCGCGGCGGCGTGAAGCAGATGGCCATGGCCCTCGCCGATGACTGGGGCCTCCACGGCATCACCGTGAACGTCCTGGCCCCCGGGTGGTTCAAGACCGCACAAAACGCGATCATGTACGAAGATGCCGAGTGGGTCGACTACCTCACGGATCGCATCCCCGCCAAGCGCCCCGGTTCCATGGCGGACCTGGAGTCCCCCCTGCTCTTCCTCGCCTCCGAAGGCAGCCGCTACGTCACCGGACAGACCCTCCTCGTAGATGGCGGCATCAGCGGAGGGGCGACGCGAGCGTTGCCGCGGAAGAAGTAGCTCGCTACAAAGACGAGTCAAAGCATCCATGCGCCGCGTCGTTCCAAAACGTCGCGCCGCATGGATCTTTCGTTTTTACGTCATCAGGCTCACTCCTCCACCGGATCAATATCGGACTGAATGAATACCGCCTGCATTATGTCCGCCTTTTCAAACTCAGGAGTTCCCTCCGGTTTCCACAAGCCGATCAACCGCATCGTCCCCGACAAAGTGGTGATGGCGGTGGTGGTATTGCTTTGGTGAAAGTTGGTTTCGGGGCCATCGATCTTCATCACCTTGGCTTCTTCACCAGCTTCCGAACCCCGTAATGATGGGGGCGCATAGTGATAATCAGTGGCGAGGTTCAAATCGATCATCTCCCCATCCGGTGCAATCACCGGATCCAGCTCAAATCGAAACCCCACGACTCTCATCTCGGTGGTTGCCGAGACTGCGGAATTGTCTTGTACCACAACCGGGCTGGAAGGAGTTGAGGCCGGGGTTAGGGCGGCATTACCTCCCTTGTTCCCTTCGGCTGAGGCCTGCGGCGATTTGGCCACCGCCTGACTACCCGAGATGGGCCCAGCTTCCGTCACATAGTGATACTCCCGCCCAACATGAGTAGCCACACGCTGGCCAGAGCGGGAACCCACCCACATGGTGTGAAGGAGCTTGGCCTGTCCTTGAGTTGCGGCGTCAGTCACCGACTTCCACATCGCGGCGTGGTCTGCCCGCGAGGCATGCTCCTCTTCCAACTTCCTCAAGAAGGCACCATCCGCTTGCACCACGTGAATACGGAAAGAAACGTTCAGCGGGCGCGTCTTGGTGAGACTGTCCACGAAAGCCTCCACTTGGGCCACATTCTCAGGTGTGTTACGGACGATGAGTTCGTTGGTCGCGGTGATGAAGTTGGCTGAGGAGCCCTTGGGGAATTCAATTCCCTGAGCCCTCAGGATGTCCAGAGCTGTCGCGCGGATGGTCAAGCGCATTTCGTCCGAAGGCGGAGCCGCCGCAAACGGATCGGCAGAGGTAGCACCACCACTGTCCCGATCCCGGGAGGCCCCTGAAGAAAGGAAACTCGGGCTGATGCGAAAACGACGGATGATCATGCCATTGGGCATCGTCGGATCTTTGAACTCTGCAGGCACGGTGGCAGGTGTCGGCCGAATAGTCTCTCCGTGCGCTGCCACCAGCTTTTGCAGACGATCGTCTTCAGCTCGCAGGATTTTCACCACGTCTGCTCTCAGGATAGCTACCAGCAGCTTGTTCTCACGTTCAGGTTCTCCGGTTCCTTCAGGCTTCCAAACCCCCATCAATCGCGCCGAGCCCGACATCAATGTCTGCGCGGTATTCGTTTCCACCGTGTACCAATCTTTGATCCGGATGTCGGTGCGAGTCCCGCTTGGAGCTTGGCCAATCGACTCCCATCGGTCCGTTGGGGCCCGGTAGTGGTGCCGCAGGGAGAAATTAATGTCGATGGTCTTACCGTCTGGTCCGAGGACGGGGTCAATTTCGATCTTCGATCCCACCTCTTCCATGTCAGACTCCACGCTCGCGATAGCATCCCTACTCCCTTCGATGGCTCTGCTGAAAAGCGCTTCTTTGCCACTATGGGCAGCAGCACGCTGGCCGCTTTTGGTTTCAATGCGAACGAAGTTCACTTGGCGAGCCTTGCCTTCGCCAACGAGCGCTCTCAGGCGGGCCAGTTGGGCTGAATGGTCGCCTTTACCTGCGGTCTCAACCAGCATCTGGCGGACCACGGTCGCATCCGCCTCGATCAAGTAGGTGACGAAATTCAAAGTCGTAGGCTGCTGAAAAAGCAAGTCTCGCGAGAATAGGTCCACCTGCTCATGGCCTCGATTGGAGGTGCGCATGACCAACGTTTGATTCCTAGGATCGTAGACCGCCAACGATCCCTCCGGCAGGACGATGCCCTGACTCTTCAAATACTGAAGAGCAGCCATGTCGGACTTCCTCAGGAAGTCCACCAGCTCAGCAGGGGAGGCGTTGGCTTTGGGCATGGCTGGAGCTCGAAGCTGCCCTTTTTCCCGTGAGACGAAGCCGCGGTTCAAATCGTCCGCGACAAATCGATAGGTCTTGGTCGTCCACTTGTCCGGCACCTGAGCAGGGCCCCCTGCCACCCCACCTACAGGCGGCACCGGCACCGCCACTGCGGGAGATGTCTGGGCCGACGCGATGACCACCGGGACGGCGGCCCACAGCAAAGCGAGTGCAAGCGAGTTTTTCATATTCCAAGGCAGAGCGTGCGAAGGCGCATTCTGCCCGGAAGATTCCACAACGGGCAAGACGAAAATGATCCCTCGCCGGCTCATCGCAGCCCTCGCCGAAAGAAACAAAGGTTCCGGGATGTTGTCCAAATCTTCCCAACGCGGACTCACTCTTGTACCTTCGTCGTGTCCCGACCCGACGAATCCGCGTTTTCTTCCTCTATAGATCTCATGAGAGCCAAACTCAAACTGCCCACCCTCCTGGCGGCTGCGCTGACACTGGCCGTGTCACCAGC
>JBGGMQ010000377.1:0-3612 GCA_041287975.1 Verrucomicrobium sp.
GCGCAGATCCAGAGTCGCGGCCTTCCACATCAGCCACGGCGTGTCGCCCAGTCGCAGACGACTGTGGTCCCCGCGCTTCGGATCCAGCATGTAGCCAATCGATGACTCACTCAGTTTGCGGAAGCCGTCGTAGGCCAGGGAGTCCGTGAAGAACTCGTCCCACTTCGCCACGGCATTCTTGCCAAACAGTTTGAGATCCAGAGTGTCTTGCAAGATCTGCACCGCTTCGGCGAGACTCCCCTCGCCACTTAGCAAGCGCCCGGGCTGATCCGGCCAGATGGCCTCAGCCCCACCCCACAGACCGGGATGCGGACTCTCAATCAGCAGTTGATGCAATCGACCGCACCAGGTGGCCAGCGCCTCCGCAGGCCGACCCTGCTCATACCCGTGGCTGGCCGCTTTCCAGGCTTCCCGCAGCTCATCCATCGCGGTGGGGTCGTCCATTTTGCCCACGGCCAGCAACAGGGCGTCCATGACTTCCTCTCCCGCTTGCAGCGCCTCTTCATCCGACATCAGCGCGGCTTTGCCCGTGAGCCCCAGCTCAAAAGGCAGGCACTGCGTCATCGTGGCAAAGAAGCTGTCAATCGTGCCCAGCCGGAGCTGGTCCATGCGGCGCACCACCTTGCGCAGGAGCCCGAGCGAAGCGGCTTGGTCCGCCCCTTCCGTGCTCCGTTTGGCGAGCTCCTGCAGGATGCGTTCAAAGAACTCCCCCGCCGCCTTGCGTGTGAACGTCATGGCCGCGATCCGCTCCGGCTCAGCCCCATGGGCCAGCAGCCATAGGTAGCGCTGCACCAGGGCGTGGGTCTTCCCAGTGCCTGCCGAGGCGCGGATCAGTTCATTTTTGAGTCCGATCATACTGCGCCCTCCCCCTCATGCTCCTGCGCCATTTCTTCTTCACGCCAGAGTTCCGGCGGTGCCACCGCGCTCATCACATCGCCCTGAAACAGAGCCTCAAAGTCGTCATACTTCACCCGCTCCGTGGGCGGCCAGAAGATGCCTTCCTGGATACGACGCACGGCTTCCCGCGTGCATTTCTCCGCTGCTTGCAAAGTCGTCTCATCCAAATCCTCCCACAGCAGGAGCTTCACATCACTCACCGTCGCTGGCAGGGTGATGTAAGCCGCCTGAACCACCTTCGCCTGAGGCCAGCGCGCGTGCGCTGCTGCGACATACAAAGGCAGTTGCAGATCGTTCCATCGCAAGCCCCTTCCCTCACTGTCCTGAAACAGTTTCCAGGACTCATGCGGGTCTGTCAGATGCTCCTTGCGAGCTTTGCTCTGGTGCGCCTTGGCTGGGCCACCCGCGCTCTTGGAGGTCTTGTAATCAATGATCCTCAGATTCCCCGTCTCTTCATGCAAGTCAATGCGGTCGATGGTGCCGGACAGGATCAACCCGCTGTAGTTGACTCCCCAATCCTTGCCGATCTTTTCCTCTGCCCGCAGGATCTTCCAGCCGGCATTGCGCTGGTCCGCCTGGATCTCGCCAAATGCCATCATACGCTGCCGCAGCGATTCCGCCTGCAGTGCCACGGAAAAGAGCGGGCGCTCGCCATACGTGGCCTTCACATGGCGGTCCAGTTCATCAACGAGCCAGGTGCCAATCTTCGCAGCGTCTGCGCTGCGAGCCATCTCCTCATCATCGGCAAAGGCCTTGAACACCCCGTGCACCAGTTCGCCCATGTCCGCCGGGGAGAGTTCTCGCTGCCCGCTCTCCACCCCGCGCATGCCTAGCACATCGGTGAGGTAGAAGCGGAAGGGACAGGCGAGATAACGGCGCAGGGCCGTGGGAGAAATGCTCGGCTTCCGCCACCAGCGACGCGGTGGCACCAACCGGAAGGCTTGGGCCCGACGAGGCCGCGGCAGAAACTTCACTTCCTCCTCTTTGGGAAACAGATGCTTCACTCGCGCAGGCAGATGCTCATCTGACGCATCCAGTAGCAGGCGCGAGGGTCGCAAAGCATCACCATCCGCGGTCACCCGACCCAGGATCACATGCAACGTACGATGATGCTTTCGCAGCTCGGCCAGAGCTCGCAAGAGATACGTGTCCCTCGACCTGCGCGTGGCCTGACTCGGCAGTTGCAAGGCCTGCTTGGCCCGGTCTGGCAAAAAGGGATCCACCGCCAGCGTGCCCGGCACATGTTCGTCATTGAACCCAGTCACCACCAGTCCCGGCGCAGGCTCCCAGAGAAGCTCCAGCCAGCCATGCAGCACGAGGTCCGCCTCGCCCCGGAGATCGCTCATCTGCGCCTCCTCCAGTGCGTCAAACACAAGTCCCAGCCAGGCCGAGGCCTCGCCCGGTTGACCGGTGCGGGCCGCATCCACCTGCATCGCCAGACGGATCACCTGGCCAAAGATTTCTCCGTGATGCTTCTGGTGCTCCTGAGTGTTGTTGAACTCCCGCTCCCCATAAAGCCAGACCAGGAAGCTGCGCAGCGCCGCTTCACACGTCTCCGCACTCCAGCCCTCCGCATGCTGTGCCGCAGCCTCCAAAGCCGGGGAAAACTCCACGCAGGATTCGCTGTTCTTGCATAGAACCTGAGCATCCTCCAGCGTCGGCGGCAGGTGACTCGCATGCAGATCGTCCAGCAGCTCAAAGTACTTCGTCACCTTCAGCCCCGTGGCAGCACAGAGCGCTCGGGACACATCGTCCATCCGCAGGAAAGGCAGCCAGTCCCGCCAGGCCGGGCTGCGAGCGGCCTTCCAGCCAGACCGCATCACCTGCACGAGGATGTGCTGGCGGGCAGAGCGACCCGCCGGATTGTAAACACGCGCCCCTTCCGCCGTCAGCGTGCCTTCCAGCACACTGTTCAGAGCGGGATCACAGGCACTGAGTGCCACGGAGGAGCCCGACTTTGCCAGATCCTTCAGAAGTTGCACCGCCAGTCGGGCCTGATCCTCGGCACCCGGCACGCGGTGCATGCGATCATGCGCGACGGGGCATTCCACCGTTGCATCATCGCCCCAAGCCCGCACCAGCGGCATGCCCAGAGTATCAAACTTCATGAGCTCGGTATCCGGCGCTTGCACAAAGATGCGCGTCTCCACCAAGTCCTTCACACGGCTGAGCCAGACACTGAAAAGCGGAGGCGCATCCGCGACCGCGAAGACAAGCACCCGTTTCACGCCATCGGGAAGCAGGGGCGTTTCCGCTGCCTCTCGTTTGGCAGCTTCGCTTTCCACAAGGCCCCACTCCTCCAGCAAAGCCAGATATTGCTGCTCCAGCGTGGCCAGGTTCTGCCAGCGCGCCGGGTCATCCAGCTCTGCCAGCACCTCGGCAGCACTGGCCAGGGTGTAGCCCCCGGCGCCCAGCGTCGTCTTCACGGTGCTCAGCGTCTGCGCCACGGCCGAGGCCCAGGCCAGATCCTGCTGCTCCGGTTGCACGGGGAAAAGCGCGCTCATCTCCGGCAAAGGTGCCTCCAGCAGCACCTGCGTCCAGGCCGCCTGCGCCTGCAGGGGTGAGACCAGATTGACCCCTCGAACCCGGGGCTGGAAGGCCAGCGCCGGATGCCACAGGTGCGGCGCCATGACGGCGCTGTCCCGCTGCCCCGCTGCCACGGCGAGGGCTTCTCTCAATCGCCGCACCGATTCCGCAGTGGGCGTGATGATGAGG
>JBGGMQ010000378.1:0-3481 GCA_041287975.1 Verrucomicrobium sp.
AGCAGGAACTGGAAACGGTGGATGCCTATCTCCTCATTGAGAAGATGCGGTTCGAGGAAAAGCTTGAGGTGTCCTCCCAGGTTCAGCCCGGGGTGGTGGATGCCCTGCTGCCGCCGTTCCTGTTGCAAACCTTGGTGGAGAATGCCGTGAAATACGGGTCACCGGATCCCGGAGGTGTGCGAAGGGTGGCCTATGAGGTGCAGAACACGCCTCAGGGGTTGACTCTCCGCGTGGAGAACTTGGGGCGTCTGCATCATACGTCTCACTCCACAGGCATGGGCCTGAAAATGGCGAGGGAAAGGCTGGCCCTGCTTTATGACGGGCGGGCTTCGCTGGACCTGCATGACAGCGGGAACGGCCAGGTGGTGGCGCAGGCCGTAGTCCCTCAATCTTGATGCACCAGAAAATGATCCGCGCTCTCATCGTTGATGACGAGAATCCTGCCCGCCGGGAGATGCGCCGCCTGCTGGCAGCACATGAAGACGTCCTGGTTCTGGGGGAGGCCGCTTCGGCTTCGGAGGCTTTGCAGCTTGCGACTGACCTCAAGCCCGAGGTGATCTTCCTGGACATTCAGATGCCTGAGCGCACAGGGCTGGAAGCTGCCACTGCCCTCCTGGGGAACGGATGCGAAGTCGTCTTCGTGACGGCGTACGATGAACATGCCCTGCGTGCCTTTGACCTTGCCGTGTTTGACTATTTGCTGAAGCCGGTGGAACCCGAGCGCCTTGCGCGAACCCTGGACCGACTGCGAGGGAACGGGGCGGGGGATCGAGTGTCTGGACAGGTGTTGCGGGAGGATGACCGCATCTTTTTGAAGGGATCAGATGGGCATTGGTTCACCCCACTCTCCAGCATCCGGTTGCTCCAGTCAGAGGGGAACTGCACTCGCGTCTATTTTGATGAGGACAGTCCCGTCATCAGTCGCTCCCTGGCAACACTGGAGGAACGGTTGCCTCCTCAGATGTTCTTCCGCGCCAACCGGGCTCAAATGATCAACGTCCGGTGGATTGAAACCACGGAAGAGTGGTTCAGCCATTCGTTGAAGGTCATGTTGAAGGATGGGACCTCGGTGGAACTTTCTCGCAGACAGTCCCGGGTGTTCCGTGAGACCTTTGGACTTTAGAAAAAGTGCCTCTCAACACAGAAACTTGCCTTTTATTGATGAAGTGAACCGCTGGACCGAATAACCGGGCAGCAGAAGGCGTCAGAGCCACGGTGAGGCATGTTCTCCATCCTGCTAAACCCATGGTGACTTGGGGCCGGTGGGATTGATGCGCTCATCAATATACCCGAATCCGATATCAGGGATAAGAACTGAAATCATCTTTCCTCTTCTTAACACCCAACGTCGACAGGACCGAATCAAAAACACAAACTCAAATAAAATGACTCCTAAAGCTCTCCTCCTTGTGCTTGCTGCCGCTCTGGTCACAGGCCTCAGCTCCTGCGTTGTGCCCTATGATTCCCATGATCACGACCGTGGGCGCAAGCACCACAAAGATCGCGGTCATGGCCACGGAAACGGGCATGACCACCATGATGATGACCACCGTGGCTCTCGCCGGTGGTAAGGGTTGTACCTTGCTTACGTATCAACGACCGCCCAGCTTGCGCTGCGCGGTCGTTGTGTTTTTGCGAGGTGGGCTCTACTTCGCTGAAACTTTGACAAACAGTTCCGGAGGCGTGGCATCGAAGTATTTGAAAAGGGCGGGGCAAAGCCATCCCTCCATGTCCCGGTCTGGCCAGGAATACCAGTTCCCACCCATTTCATGTCGTGCCCAGGCGAATCGGGCACTGTACCCTGGAAAAGGTTGAGCTGAGAATACCAGCTTGAATCCTTCCGCGGCATTCGGGATATTCTCAGTGAGCACATCAATGATCGTGTCGGCCCCAGACACAAATGGCTCTTGCAACAAGCCCACGCGAGGATCGTCAAAGACCCAGAAGTCTTGGAACTTGTAGGGGGCGATGGCGAAGAGGGAGTTCATGGGGGTGGCGGACTGGTACCGTGAACCAAACACCATCCAACCCTGGGAAGTCAAGCACAGCCCCATTCGGCAAAACAGCGTGATTGATCCTCTAATTCCCCTCGGGGGTGAGAAGATGTTCGGATCGCGACGAGGCATGTCCATCGGTGAATCTCCAAGCTGCCCAAGCATGTATAGGTCTTCAACTCACCTTCTGCCTGACCTCAGTCCCCAGCGAATGAAGTTTGTAGCTGCCGACGTGAGGAGGCACTAACTGCGCGTCTACAAGTTCGCTGCGTGATTGACGAATGAGTCACCTGATCCCTGGGTGTTTAACCGGTTGGCGAACCCTGTAGACCTTCAGCTAGAGCCTCCTCACGTCGGCTACTACATGGCTGCTAGGCGGTCGGATGCGCTTTGTGTGGTGAGAAGATGCTCGGATCGCGACCAGGCCGCCCGAGCATGTCTAGGTCTTCAGCTCACCTTCTGCCTAACCTCAATCCTCAACGAATGCAGTTTGTAGCTGCCGACGTGAGGAGGCACTAACTGCGCGTCTACGAGGTCGCCGCGTGATGGACGAATGAGTCCCCTGATCCCTGGGTGCTCAGCCGGTCGGCGAACGCCATAAACCTTCAGCTAGAGCCTCCTCACGTCGGCTGCTACGTGGCTGCTAGGCGGTCGGATGCGCTTTGTGTGGTGAGAAGATGTTCGGATCGCGACGAAGCATGTCCATCAGTGAGTCTCCAAGCTGCCCAAGCATGTATAGGTCTTCAGCTCACCTTCTGCCAGACCCTCAATCCCCAACGAATGCAGTTTGTAGCTGCCGACGTGAGGAGGCACTAACTGCGCGTCTACGAGGCCGCCGCGTGATTGACGTGTGAGTCACCTGATCCATGGGCGTTTAACCGGTTGTGGAACGCCATCGACCTTCAGCTAAAGCCTCCTCACGTGGGCTGCCACATGGCTGCTGGGCGGTTGGCTGCGCTTTGTGCTGCGAGAAGACCCGCACAACGGCAACGGAAATGCTGCACCCAGGCAAATCCATCGTACACTGCACGATGAGGTTTCCTCACTCCCGCATCGCCGAATTCCCAATCCTGACCTTGGTACTTGCAGCGCTTTTTCTGCAATCAGGGTGCCGACCCAAGGAACCCAAAGCCCAACCAGGTCCTCCACCTTCTGTTGCTCCTGCCCCAGCCTCAACTCACTCCCCCGAGCAAAAGACCTCAGACAACACAACGCGCCTCCGCGAGCTCGACTTCTCTCCCTTCAGCCTCGCTTTGGAGAAATTCAAGCCAGCTCGCGCCGCCGAAATCCTTTCCCTCATCGAGGAGTCAACGATTCCTCAGCTCCAATCAGCCCTGCAGTCAGAAAAGGTGACTTCAGAAGAGTTGACCCTGCTGTTCCTCAGCCGCATCCGGCAATACGACGAAGAACTTCGCAGCTACATTGAACTGAATCCCCTTTGTCTCGAGGAAGCTCGCGAGGCGGACCGTCAGCGCAAGGAAGGCAAA
>JBGGMQ010000379.1:0-5370 GCA_041287975.1 Verrucomicrobium sp.
AGAATCACCGGCATTTTTTCAGGGGCCTGGGAGGCGGAGATCGTGCGGAACGCGTAGCTGCGGGCATTGCGGGGCAGATCCTTGTCATCCGACTCCGGGAGGGCGATGATCTTTTTGGCCGCCTCGATCTCCGCCTCCGTCGGACGACGGCGCAGCAAGTCGATCTCCCGCTGGCGGATGGCAATGAAGGGACGGTCCTGACGTTGGGCGTTCCTCACCGCGCGCCAGGAGGCATCGGCCACCTTGGCCGCCACCAGACGGATTTGCTCAAAGGGTTCCCGCGGAGGCCGGGTTCCAGGAAAGTCGATGTTGTTGATGTCGCCACTGGTGCCGTTGGAGACCATGGCGACGTAGTTCTCCGCAGGCTTGCTGCCACCTGCCCGCGCCGCCATGACGCGGGCATACTCGCCAAAGTAGTCGGCTGAAATCGTGTCGGGAGGCATGCCGCCCACGTAGTGCAGGGCATAGTTCGCGAGCAGCGCCAGCGGTTTGCCACCTTTGTTCCGGGTGCGCACGTCCACCACGCTCACGTCTGGATCCGTGGGGCCTGCGGGCTTCACCAGCGTCTTCCGGTCGGGGTTGGTTTTCACTTTGTCGAACCCGCCAAAGGGATTGGGCGGCATGGTGCCATCCTGCAAATACCAGCGCCGGTTGTAGACTTCATCGGGCACCGGCTCTTTGCCGAACGCGACCGTTGCTGGCTGAAGTCCCGCCACAGCGTCGGTCAGAGACTTCAAGATGCCTGCCTGGGCCTTCTCCCGGTAGGCGGCAGCCGCCTTGGTGCCCCCCGTTCCCCCGACGGAGGGTGCCGTGTGCGTGTGCGTGGCGGCAATCAGCATCTCGTCCGCACGCCAGCCTGTTGCCTCTGCCGCCTTCTGTTTGATGGCATCGAGGGTGTCGCGATCGATCATGAGGTTGTCCACCACAGCAATCACCACCTTGCCTTCGCCGCTCTTGAAAGCGATGGCTCGCGAGTGCAGCGGATCATTGATGGCGCTGCTCGCCCGGGGGGTAAACGAACCGCGCAGGGACAAGGGCCACTGGTCGGGAGAGATGTCCACGGCCGCGGCACCCGCCTGCAGGCCGTCACCCATGGCAGTGACCGCCTTGCCAGGTTCGGCGGCCTGCGACGGGGTAAAAGGAGTCAACAGCAGCGTGGCAAGCACGGATTTCAGGAGAAAACCCTGACGGCGGAAGGGAGAGGGGAGCTTCATATCGGGCAGAGGATGGTGTGCCCGGTATTAACGGCCTCATGGCGGAACTTCTTCGGGTGGATTTGTTCAACCCCGCCGTTGTGGACCACGAAGATCGGTCAGGTCGTCCTTCAGCATTTTCCGGTTGGTGGCATCGGTGACTTGCGCGGCATACTTTCCTGCCAGCTCCAGATGGCGGTCCCTGGTGGCCTCGTTGCCCATCACTTGAGCCGCACGGGCAAGGGCCTCGTGGGCATAGCCCACATAGTAGGAAGCCTCATCCTTGGCGGCGGCGAGGGAGAGTTGCGCCTCCTCACGGGCTTCCGGGCCACGGCCCAGCACCGCCAGCACCCGGGAGACCAGCCAGTGGCCAATGGAGCGGTTCAGTTCGGTCACATCCGGGCGCTGGTTCCAGTGGTGGAGGGAGGCACGTGCCATGGTCAGCATGAGCTCGTCTTCAGCCGGGGTGCGGCGAGACTGTTCCAGCAGATCCCAGGTGCGGTTAAAGGTGTCTGCGGAAAGGCGACGGTGATCCACCTTTGTTGGAGAAACGGGCGCGCCCGGGGCATTCATCCTCTCATCCCAGCAGAATGCACCCGCCCTGACAAGAATTGTGTCACGCATCCACCTTCCGTTGGAGGGCCGATGCATGGATGCAATGCAAATCTACCCTGTCACTGGGGTCTCCATGAGCCGCTCTCCCTCCTCCTCCATCGTCCCACTCGCTCCATCCGGTACGAGCCGCCATTTCCTGAGAGGGTTGGCCAGGGCATTTGCCGGAGCCATTGTCTTTGGGCTGCCCCTGCTCATGACCATGGAGATGTGGTGGCTGGGGTTCCATGCAGACCGTGGACGCATGGCCCTGCTTTTTGTCCTCTCCCTGCCCCTGCTGGTCGGGCTTTCCCACTACTCGGGTTTTGAAGAGACGTTTGGCTGGGTGGATGATCTGGTGGACGCGTTTGTGGCCTGCGCGGTGGGCTTTGTGTCCAGTGGTGTCATCCTGCTCCTCTTCGGCCTCATTGAGCCGGGAATGAGCGCGGGAGAGGCGCTGGGGAAGATCGCGCTTCAGACTCTGCCGGCGGGCATTGGGGCCTTGATCGCAGCCTCCCAGTTCGCCAGCCGCCAGGAAAAACAGGAGCAGCAGGGGCGGTTCAAGAAATATCAAGGTGAACTGTTTCTCATGGCCGTGGGTGCCCTCTTTTTAGGGCTGAGTGTGGCCCCTACGGATGAGATGGTGCTCATCGCCTACATGATGACGCCCTGGCACACGGTCGGCCTCATCCTTCTCTCCGTGGTGGTCATGCATGCATTCGTCCATGCCGTGGAGTCTTCTGGCAAGGCGTATGTAAAGTCGGGCACGCCCACCTGGAGTGTGTTCCTTCGCATCACCCTTCCCGGCTACGCCATTGCCTTGCTCATCAGTGCCCTGATTCTCTGGGCGTTTGAAAGGACGGACTCCTGCGGCATGACCACTCTGGTGAGCAGTGTGGTCGTACTGGGCTTTCCGGCGGCCATCGGTGCAGGGTCCGCCCGCCTCATCATCTGAAGGGACGTTGACCGTCACTCACCCCATAAGTACATTCCTAAAACCAACTTCTTCATGGCCGGAAAATCCAAACTGCAAATCCCTCTCGCGGAGTGGATCGTGGCGGCCGTCGGTCTCGCCATCTTTGCCAGCGTGGTGAGTCTCATGCTCTATGATGCCATCGCCGGGGACCACTCACCCCCACGCATCGCCGTGACGGTGGACACTATCTTTCCCAGTGGTGATGGTCATCTGGTCAAGTTCCGTGCGATGAACTCTGGAGGCGAAACCGCCGCGGAGGTGGTTGTCGAAGGCGAACTCTCCGTTCCAGGCGAAGAGGCAGAAAAAGCCAGCGCCACGCTCGACTATCTGCCCGGTCACTCCGAGCGGGTGGGCGGATTCTTCTTCCAGTCTGCACCAAGCAAGGAGGCTCTCAAGCTGAGGGCGACATCCTATCGGGAGCCGTGAGGAAGTTTTCAGTTTTCAGCGATGACGGCGCAGGGCGCACTACCGCCTGCGGCCTTCGCTGTAGTCATCAGGAGCCTGGAAGACGGGTTCGGCTATTTCCTCGATCTTCACTGCCGTGACCGTGGTAATGCTGGCGTAGGTGGGGCTGACGGTGGAGGTCTTGAGCACCAAGCCGTTCATCTCGGCTGGCACCAGGGTGGTGTCGCCGGGATGCTTGAGTTTCGCCAGTTCTTCTTTGATCTTGTCGTAGTCAGGGTAATCCTTCGCCACCCAGTAGGTGGACTTCATGCCCATCACTTCCATGGTCACGATGTCGCAGACATGACCGTCGATGGTATCGGTCGCGCCCGTGATGTTGTATTTGGGTGCCGGCATTGCAGGCAGGCTGACAGTTTTGCCTGTGACATCTGCCTGGGGCGCATTTATCCGCATGATTTGTTTGACGGGATGCATCAGTGTCAGCACCTCGCGCGTCTGGGTGTTGGCAATGGTGGTCAGCTCCTCGTCGATGTCAGTCCGGATCATGCCATCTTGCAGGCGCATGACTGTGTTGCTGGTGGAGCCCTCACTTTCCACCGTTTGCTCCAGCACCAACCCGGCGTGGAGCACGGTGGGGGCACTCAGCGCGAGAACAGCGGCCAGAGAGAGCGCCAGACCAAGGCCCGCACGTTTGCCACCGGGAGGTAGGGGAGCTGTGAAGGAGTTCATACCGGCTTTATTTTGATTTTGTCAGCTTGTGACTGCAGAAGTTTACGTTCCTGACGTCGCCCGGGTTGGCAGGGAATGGCATTAAGAACCGCTTGGCGAGTGGAGCGCCATTGGTTAGCTTGTATGCAAAAATGAACTCCCCCCACTCGTTCCCTCCTCCTCTCCCTGAGGCCAGTAGCAGCTCCAAAGAGACTCACTCCAGATTGGCAGGTTTCATCCTTTGGATAGGCATACTGATGCCCTGCTACAGTCTCACGTATGAGATTGTCACCCGTGCCTGTGCGGGCACGTTCTTTGATCCGCTGCCCACCTGGTGGCACGTGCTGGCGATTCTGCCGGTACCTCTGACGTGTTTCTTAACCTGGAAGTGCAGGCGGCAGCCGACCGCAAGGCTGGTCAAGATCCTGAGTATTTGGAATCGCGCCGCATGGCCGGTAGCTCTGCTGTATTCTGCCGCCTACCTCTGGCTGAGCTGGATCGCTGCGGTTGTGTTGATCGGATCCATTGCGCACCCACCGATTTTTCTCCTCGCACTTGCTTGTCTGGGGCCGGTTGTCTCGCTGATCTGCCTGATCGTCGCCACCTGCGTTTTGCGTCTGATCCGATACAGAATGGGGGTGGCCGAAGCGGTGCCTCTCATCCGCCAGGGGCGCAAAGGCTGGCTGCTTGGTCTGGCGCTGCTTTTGGTCGCTGAAGGCCCCGTCGTCTGGACCGAGATCTGGCTAGAGGTCGGTGCCAATTCGACGCACCAGTGGAACTCACAGGCTTTGCGAGTTTTGCGTGCAACTGGCAACAAGCAGCTCCTGTTGCGGCACTGCTATGAAACAACATCAGCGGCAGCCTACGGCCCCACCACGGCCCTGTTCAAAGAAGGAACTGTCCTTTCCTCCCTCACACGCAATTTGCTCCCAGGCGTCTCTTTTACCCGGGCCCGCGGAGTCTACTATCAGGTTACAGGAAACCCCTTCAACGATCTGCCGCCTCCCCGGTTGAAGCAGACCATTGTAACAGGCCTGGGCGATGATGTCCGCGCCGACAACTCATTCGACGACATGGTCTGGGACGGTGAGCGTGGAGGCAGTGTCGTAGGGGCCCGGTTGCGCGGGCTTTCTCTCGCGACCTCCAGCATGGAATGGCAAATGGATGCTCCCGCCGCACAGGCGTATGGCGAGTGGACCCTTGAGTTCAGCAACCGCCATGCGAATGCCCAGGAGGCCCGCTGCCAGATCTTGCTGCCACCTGGCGGGGTGGTGTCCCGTGTGAATTTGTGGATCAATGGTCAACCGCAGGAAGCGGCATTTGGTGCCAAGGCGCAAGTCACCGCTGCCTACCGGCAAGTGGTCGTCGTAGAGCGGCGCGATCCTGTACTGGTGAACATGTGCGGACCGGATCGTGTGGCGGTGCAGTGTTTCCCCGTGCCTCCCGGTGGTATCATGAAGATCCGGCTGGGTATCACGGCCCCCTGTGATGAACGAA
>JBGGMQ010000380.1:0-4478 GCA_041287975.1 Verrucomicrobium sp.
GACCACCGAGGGTCTGGAGCACTTTCCACAAGCTGCGCCGCCACACGTAACGGGCCAGCCCTACTTCCTTGGCAAACAGGTAATTCATAACAGGAGGCAATGTCCTGACAACTGCGGGCCGCTAGCCTTCGTAGGCCGCGAGCAACTCTTCCGGGGTGACACAGGCGGTGCCAAGCTTGCCCACGACGATGCCGCTGGCATGGTTGGCGACATCGGCAGCCTGGACGGCGCTCATGCCGCTGGCGAGGGCCATGGTGAGGACGGCGATGGCCGTGTCTCCCGCACCGCTGACATCATAAACTTCACGGGCCCGGGTGGGGATGTGATGTGGAGCCTGGTCGCGCTGGAAGAGCATCATTCCCTGCTCCCCCAGGGTGACGAGGACCATGGGGGTGTCCCACTTGGCGAGCAGGGTCTCCCCCACCTGGAACAACTCGGCGTTTTCCCTGGCTGGCACGGGGAGGTGGTGATCCTCAAGTCCGGCGGCAGCAAAGGCTTCGAGACGGTTGGGCTTCACGAGATTCACACCACTCCAGGGCAGCGGATTGCGCGGGGAAGGATCCACGGTGACGAGAATCCTGCCTGCCTGGGCGATGCGGGTGACACTGCGCATCAGTGGCTCCGTGATGAAACCCTTGCCGTAGTCTTCCAGGATGATGGCATCGAGATCGCCGGCGATGGCGGCGAGTTTTTCCTCGACCTCGACGAGCTCTTCCGGAGTCAGGGCCTGGAGCTTCTCACGGTCAACGCGGACGATCTGCTGCTGCCGGGCAACCACCCGTGCCTTTGAAATGGTCGGGATGGTGTCGCTGACGAGCATGGACTGCATGCTGACGCGCTCGGGCTCAAGGAGCCGTTTCAGATGATCAGCGGCGTAGTCGCGACCTACACGGCCCATGAGGGAGACGGCGTCTGAGAACCCTGCGAGGTTGCAGGCGACGTTGGCAGCGCCGCCTGGATTGAACGTTTCCTCTGTGACTTCCACCACCGGGACTGGGGCCTCGGGCGAGATGCGCCGCACATTCCCGCGGACAAAGTGATCCAGCATCACGTCACCTATGACGAGGATGCGGGTACGGCGGAAGCGGTCGAGATCAGCGGAAGTCACGCTAGAGCAATGAGGAAATACTTTCTGTCCATGCCACCTGAAATCAGGCACTGGCTTTTTTGGCCCGCCGGGTCCGGACGGCGGCGGCCAGCTCTTCGAGCATGGCTTCCGTCGTTTCCCAGGAGACGCAGGCATCCGTGATGCTCTGACCGTAGGTGAGCGGCTGCCCTGGCTTCACATCCTGGCGCCCCGCGCAGAGGTGGCTTTCAATCATGACACCGGCGACTCCCGTGCCGCCCCCGGCGATCTGGGCCGCCAGATCACTGGCAACCAGCGGCTGGCGGTTGAAGTCCTTGAGGCTGTTGCCATGGCTGCAGTCCACCATGAGGTGGGGAGGAAGGCCGCGTGCCTGGAGTTGCTCCACGGCATTGGCGACGCTGGCGGCATCGTAGTTGGGGGAGGCTTTGCCACCGCGAAGGATCACATGGCAGGCGTTGTTGCCCTTGGTCTGAACGATGGCGGCGGTACCGTGCTTGGTGACCGAAAGGAAAACGTGGGAACCTTGAGCGGCGGCAATTGCGTCGAGGGCAATCTGGATGTTGCCGTCCGTGCCATTCTTGAAGCCTACTGGCATGGAGAGGCCGGAGGCGAGCTGACGGTGCACCTGGCTCTCCGTAGTGCGGGCACCAATGGCTCCCCAAGCCACGACATCGGCAATGTACTGGGGCGTGATGACATCCAGAAACTCGGTGCCAGCGGGCACTCCCAGTTCGGCGATCTTCACGAGCAGTTTGCGGGCTTCGCGGAGGCCTTTGTTAATATCAAAGCTTTCGTCGAGGCCAGGGTCATTGATGAAGCCCTTCCACCCGACGGTGGTGCGGGGTTTCTCAAAATACACGCGCATGACCAGTTCCAGATCTGGCGCGAACTTCTCACGGGCGGCCTTGAGGATGCCTGCATACTCGATGGCGGACTCGGGATCGTGAATGGAACACGGGCCTGCAACCACCAGCAGCCGATCACTACGGCCCATCAAAATGTCTTCTGACGACTGACGTGCCCCGGTCACAAAGTCCTCGTGGATCCCGCGCAGGGGGATGTCATCCATGAAGATGCTCGGCGACACAAGGTCGCGAATGTGCTCAATACGAAGGTCGTCGGTACGGTGCTTGTCACTCATGTTTTACGCCCCTGGTGGAGAGGGGTCGGCAAAGTCCGCGGGTGGGACGGTCGCGCAAGTGATTCGTCAGATTCTCAGCAGGAGGGCTGATGCGGCGGCGGATTTTGGCAAGCTGCCGCCCCCGGTCAAACTGGGAGCCCCAGAACCGCAAAATGTTCTCAAAAGCTGGCTAACAGGACTCACCAAGAGGGGCTGGCCCTAAATGAAGACATGCGGGAGACTCGGGGTCTTTCGTAAGAAAGACACTCAAAATCGCACGGCGAAATCATCATAATTATGGAAATTCTATAAAGAAAATGCAATTTGGAAAGCAAAATGGCCAGCACAAGTGGAAATTTCCCAATAGAGGCTCGCAAAAATAGGTGTGGCCACCTCAAAAATGAGACTTGGGTGGAACGAAGCCTATTTGGGTGCCTTCATCACCTCTCGCGGCGCTCTTTCGCTCAGCAACTTTGAAGCCGGGACTTCGACCAAACTTTGGCGGCCGAGGAATTCGAGCAGGAGCTTTACCCGCTGCTCTCCGTTGGCGAAGCTTTCCACGATGCCTTTCAGGCCGCGCATGGGTCCTTCAGCGACTTCGACGGTATCGCCGACCTGAACGCCGTACTTCACCTCACGGAGTTCTTCGCCGAGCATCTCCACCTTGAGGCTCTCAATGACGATCTCCGGGATGGGGGCGGCCTCGCCCCCGAAGCCAACGATCCGGATGACGTTGTGGGCGTGCTTGACCCCGCGGTAGGCCTCTGAGTAGATGAAGCGGGCGAAGAAGTAGCTGGGGAACAATGCCTCTACAAACCAGACCTTGCCCCGGGGCGTGCTGCGCTGAAACCGGATACGGGGGCAGTAGGTTTCGACGTTCCCGAGCATGCGCAGTGCCGCAGCAGCAAGGTGCTCGCATTTAGGCTTGGTATGTATGCAATACCAAAGGGCTGTTTCAGGATCGGGCATCGTGCGGGATGACTCTTAAGTGAATCATCCCTGTGCCGGGGGGATGCAAGGCCAATCTCCCCTCATGTGGTGTGACGTGGGGTCAGGGGCCCTTGCGACTCGAGGTGGCCGGGGCTTTCTGGACCCGTGGTCCGACGGGGATGGCCTTGGGGATGGTTGCGCCTGTGTTGGATGACTCAGGAGCTTCACCCGGTTTGCGAAATTTCTCCTTCTCCTGAGTGGCGCTGAAATAGCGGGGGCGCCAGAGGGGCTGACCCGCACTGCCTTCCCCCACGTACTCGAGGATCTCGCTCACGGGGAAAAGGACCAGCCCAGGGAGACCTCGGAATTTGGCCTGGGCCTCGAATTTGATGCGGTCTTCCAGGAAATCGATCTGCCCCTTCGCGACCAGCCTGAAGACCCCGGTGAGGGCCTCGAAGTCATTGGTCCGGACAAACCCATCTGCCACCTGGAAGGTGCAGTCGGCGTCTTTGGCCAGGTTGTATCCACTGATGGGCTTGGGTAACATCGCACCGATCAAAGGCGTCAAGGGACCAAGGATGGGGACGGCGTAGAGGTTGCCATTAAGGATGATGAGAGCTCCTTGCCCCCTCAGAGTGCGCCAGTCTCCGAGTCTGCCGTTGAAGATGAAGTGGCCGGTGAGGTCGCCCTCCGTGTCATTGTCAGGCGAGTAGACCCGGGCGAAGCGCTTGAAGCTGAGGGAGTTCATGCGCAGCTCACCCTCGTAGGCAGGCTGTTTGAGCGAATCATTGATCTTGCCCTTCATGGAGAAGGAGCCGCCAAAGAGGCGGGCACCCATGTTGAAGTTAGCCAGGCCTTTTTTGCAGACGACATCTGCAGTGACCCTTTCAAACGGGAGAGGCTTGCCGAAGACGTTGTAGGGAAAACTTCCTCCCTGAAATGCCACAGTGTACTCGCGAGCCTCTGGCGTCAGATCCGTAGTGCCGCGGCAGGCCATCTCCTGACCGAAGAGCAGACCGGTGACGGCATAGCCTAGCTGTTTGCCCTTGAAGTGCAGCTCCCCTGCCGGCAACTGGATGGTGTAGTCTTCATCCCAAAGAACATAGTGGGCGGAACCAGGGGCGCGGAACTTGATTTTCAAGTCCGTATTCCCGCCCCTGATAGCGAGCAGGCCGTTCACTTCCAACTGGGGGTGACGGTCAAAACGGTACTTTTTGATGATGGCGGCGGTCTGCTCGTGGAAGCAGGTCGTGAGCGCCACCGGGTCCACCTCTGACACGACACCGATAAGGTTCACGGTCTTGACTCGCTCGTCACAACGCACTTCTTTGGCAGAGGCCC
>JBGGMQ010000381.1:0-2835 GCA_041287975.1 Verrucomicrobium sp.
CCCGCCTCCTTTCTTCAGATCCATGCCGCAGCGCTTATTTGGGGCTCTGTTCGCCCCGGCGGGTGTGCGAAGGCCGAAGTTCGAAAAGGCCCAAAGGCGAAATCAATCCTTCAATTCCTGCTCCATGCGCTCACTGAGCCACTGTTTGATCATGCTCTGGTAGTTCAAGTAGCGGCGGCGGGCGATGCGCTTGATGCGTGAAAGCATGCGGGGGTCGAAGCGCAGGGTGATGGTCGTGGACTCGCGCACATCAGGGCGATGCATCGAGGTCTGCATGAGCCGGGCATCCAGCTGATGCGTCATCCAGAATTTGGCCTCCTCCTCCTCATTCTCAAAATGAGGCATTTCGCTCCAGGTGCGGATTAATTTCATGGGGAGAGGGGAATTCGGAAAGCGAAGGTCTGCTTGAGGAAAGGAGGGAGGCGAAATGCGGGCAGAGATGCCTTACAGGTCTTCGGATTTTTTGCGCTCGTAGAAGTGCTCTTCCTCAGGGCTCATGACGCGGGCCAGGATGACCCGGTAGCGCTTGCCGTCCGTCCAGAAGACGCTGAAGATGCCTTTGCCGGATAGCGACTTGCCAAGGGAGAAGTAACGGGCGGCCCGGACATTCTCTGTTTCGCCGTCGGGCAGGAGTTTGAGTGCGAAGGGGTCCTCGAATGATTCCTCGATGTCCTTGGGAGGCAGCGTGGTGAGGTCGAAGGGAACGTCTATCCAGTCAAACTCCATGAAGTGGCAAGGCGAGGTGTCGAAACGGATGGGGAGGGTGGGGATCAATCACCCTAGATGGCGGAGGGGGCAAGTCATAATCGCGGAGGGTGTGATAATTCGGATGGAAAGGTGTCAAAATGAGGCGCATACGGCTGTCAGGACTGTGACAATACGGCAGCATTTTGGCATGAATCCGCCACAAGGGGGATTTTGGAGAGGCCTGGCATAAAGAAATGACCTATTCAGCGGACAACCCGTTGTACAAAAATAACGACAGCAAATAGCTTTGTGGCTTGGCTCAAATCCCGCCTTGAGCGGACGGGGTGGGCCGGTAGTCTGGAGGCATGAGCATGTTCTCCTTGGAAGGCAAGACGGCGGTTGTGACGGGCGGCGGATCCGGGATCGGTGAAGCGATAGCGCGGGCCTTTGCCCGGCAGGGGGCCGTGGTCGAGATTCTGGATGTGGATGAGCCAGGTGCAGCGCGCGTGGTGGCTGCCATCTTGGAGGCGGGCGGCAGGGCTGACTGGTTGCGGTGTGACATCTCCAGCGGCGAGAGCGTCGCTTCGGCCACGGAGATGGTGGTCACCCGCAGGGGGCGGCAGGATATTCTGGTGAACAATGCCGGAATCGCCCATGTGGGGAACGTCCTCACCACCACAGAGAGGGATCTGGACCGCATCTACGGCGTAAACGTGAAGGGGGTGGCCAACTGTCTGAAAGCGGCAGTGACCCAGATGACGAAGCAGGGAGGCGGGGTGATCCTGAACATGGCCTCCATCGCGGGCCAGATGGGGATCGGTGACCGCTTTGCCTACAGCATGAGCAAGGGGGCGGTGCTGGCCATGACTTACTCGGTGGCTCAGGACTATCTGAAGCAGGGCATTCGCTGCAATGCGCTGTGCCCAGGGCGGATTCACACGCCCTTCGTGGACGGATTCATCGCGAAGAACTACCCCGACCGGGAGGAGGAGATGTTTGAGAAGCTCTCCAAGACGCAGCCGATCGGCCGCATGGGTACGCCGGAGGAGGTGGCTGCTGCTGCGGTCTTCCTGTGCAGCGATGAGGCCAGCTTCATCACTGGGGTGGCGTATCCCGTGGATGGTGGGTCGCTCAATCTACGGTAGAAAGAGCGGATGAGAAAGATTGGTGGAGGGCGGCCGTATTCACTGGCATACCAGTTGGATGTCAGTCTGATTTCCACCCTTCGATTCCTCTTTATGTCTGACGCTGCCCCTCCCTCCAGGCTTCAATCCCGGGCGTACCATGAGCTGCGGCGTCTGATCGTGAAGGGAGAGTTTCCCCCGGGGACTTTCCTTTCCGAGCGCCAGTTGGCCGTGCAGTTCGGTATGAGCAAGACGCCCATCCACGTGGCGCTGGAGCGTCTGGAGGCCGAAGGGTTTGTCGCCATTTCTGCGCAGCAGGGGATCGTGGTGCGCGGCATGAGCGTGGAAGACATCCTGGACCACTACGAACTGCGGGAAGCGATTGAGTCCTGGGTGGTACGGCGGGTGGCGGGGCGGTTGAGCGCGGCAGATCAGACCCGGCTGCGGGAGAACATCGCCCAGCAGGAGACGGCGCTGGCGGACGGAGACCTGAGGACGCTGATGAAGCTCGACGAGGAACTGCACTACCTGCTATGCTCCTTTCTCAACAATCGCGAGATCATGACCACGATGGAACGGCTGCGGGACAAGATCCATCTGGTGATCAACCGGGTGACGGACACGGATCGTGCCCGGCCGGCGGAAAGCGTGGTGGAACACCTAGGCATCGTGGAGGCGGTCATCGCGGGCCAGGGTGCTCTGGCGGCCGATCTGGTGACGGCTCACCTGGAGGAGGGCAAGCGGCGTCTCCTGAATCCTGAACCGTTTGCCCGATGATGCGTTGTTTCCTATTACAGGGAGGGGTTCTTTCCCGCGTTGGACGGTCACTCGGTTTGCTGGCCGTTTCCGTACCTGCGTGGGCGGGCGCTGAGGCTGTGGACTTCGAGCGGGACATTCAGCCGATTTTTCAAAAGCACTGCCTGAAGTGTCATGGACCTGAGGAGAGCAACGCAGGCCTGAGGTATGATCGAAAGGCGGGGGCGATGGCGCAAACTGACTCGGGCGGATACGCGATCGTGCCGGG
>JBGGMQ010000382.1:0-4042 GCA_041287975.1 Verrucomicrobium sp.
TCACGTTCCACCCTGTTTGCCAAGGGATTCAATTTGAATCGAGAACTCCAGTCGAGAGCCTCGGTCGCTTCCGACCTCAATAAACTTATCGACCAGCCCGATTGGTCATCAATCCCTCGAAGTTTTGCGCCGAAATCTGAAGGGACTAGGGCTCGACGCCGAACTTGCACCCGCGGTGCTCGGCTGTGGGAATCACAGAGCGTTGCGACTTTATCCCGGATTAACTGCTCAAGAATGTTAAAAGGCGTAGCACTCATACAGACGGCCCCATTTCGGTCAAACACCATGCACGTCTATCCAGAACGTTCATCCGCGCCAACTGTTGCTTGGGAGGGTAAAAGTGCAGCGGAGCCAAGATACGGGCGACTCGCAAGGGTTCACCTGGCCCCCAGGATTCGTAGAAGTCATAAATGTTTGCAGCCCAACGCCCCTCATTTTCGTGCCACCCACTTGAGTAACATGACGTTTCCAAACAATCTCCCAAGAAGGTCATCGCATTCTCCAATGTCGGCGCTTCGGCTAAGATACGCCTCTCGACTGACAAAATCGAAATCGTAAACATAGCAAGCTATGCTCGGGGGTAGTTTCGCGCCTTCATTGTTGCTGGCTGCATGATGCAATCTCATCCCGGTCCCTCACCCCTTCCGCAACGTCTTTAGCTCCAACCCTTTGGTACCGTCGCTCTTCAGCGTTACAACGTCTGTCGTACTCGTGGGGTCGGAACCCGTATAGTTCACAACGACCGTCAGAGTGCTCTCGCCGTCTTTCGAGACCACTTCGGCCAGGGCCGGCTTCTTGACACCCCTGCGGTATTGCTGCGCGTACACCGGGAGGTAGTGACCTGATTCCGTCTCGCAGAGGAGCAGGTAAACATCGGTGTAATACGACTCCTTGATCTGCAACTGCACCTCGACAATGCGGCGTCCACCGATGGTGCCGACTTGGCGGGTGGACGAGTTCTGGATCGTGGTGGTGGCGTCCAGCGGGTCGGACGAAAACTTCGGGAGGCTCAACAAATAGGTGTCGAGCGTGGAGGCCTGTCTGGGAATAGAGGCGGTCTGATCTCCTTTTTCAGCCTCGCAATGGAAGGACCACTGCTCGGCGGCACAGGTGGAAGCGACGCTCATCCATACCCACATAAGAGTCGTGGTGATTTTCATGGAAGCGCTATTGGCATTTAACCTGTCCAATCGTCTCGGGAATTGAGAGTTTTGTCAATACCAGCGTAAATCTTCAGTTCAAAAAAACAAAACCCCGATCCACACAAAGGCGGATCGGGGTCTGATGCTATTCAAAGATCGCGAACCGGAGAAACCGGGCCGTCGAGGATGCGATGTCTTACTTCTTCCCCTTCGACACGGCTGCGGAGAACCAGTCCCCACCGCCACCGCCGGAGTTGCCGCCACCGAAACCACCACTCCGATTGCCGCCGCCGCTCCCGCCACTGCTGAAGCTGCGATTGCCACCGCCGCCGCCAGGGCTGGTCTGGCGGTTGCCGCCGCCCCCACCGCCGCCGGACTTCTTCTCGAAGTCAGGGTTGGATTTCATCGAGAGAGCGATGCGCTTCCGCTCCAGATCCACTTCCGTGACGGTCACCTGCACGTGCTGCTGCACCTTGACGACTTCGCTGGCATCCTTCACAAAGTGATCCGCGAGCTGACTGACGTGGACGAGGCCGTCCTGGTGCACACCGATGTCCACAAACGCCCCGAAGGCGGTAACATTGGTGACGATGCCTGGAAGCTTCATGCCGACGCGGAGATGCTCGGGCTTCTCCACTCCTTCCTGGAACTTGAAGATCTCAAACTGCTTGCGAGGGTCACGACCAGGCTTGGCGAGTTCGTTGATAATGTCTTGAAGAGTAGGAAGACCGACTTCCTCAGAGACATACTTCTTCAAGTCGATCTTCTTGCGCAGGTCTTCTTTCGTAAGGAGGTCACTGATGTCCGACGACAGGTCACGAGCCATCTTCGTGATGACTTCATAGCGCTCAGGGTGGACGGCGCTGGCATCGAGAGGGTTCACCGCCCCGCGAATCCGGAGGAAGCCAGCCGCCTGCTCGAAAGCTTTCTCCCCAAGCCGGGGCACGTTGCGAAGCTCGGCACGGCTTTTGAAGGGGCCGTTCTCATTGCGATACGCCACGATGTTGGCGGCCAGACTCTGGTTGAGACCGGAAACGTAAGAGAGAAGCTGCTTGCTGGCGGTGTTCACCTCCACGCCCACGGCGTTCACACTGCTCATGACAACGTCGTCGAGGCCGTCTTTGAGCAGGGTCTGATCGACGTCGTGCTGGTACTGACCCACGCCGATGGACTTCGGGTCGAGCTTCACCAATTCCGCCAGAGGGTCCATGAGTCGGCGGGCAATGGAAACCGAGCCACGCACCGTGATGTCATGGTCAGGGAACTCTTCACGGGCCACTTCGCTGGCGGAGTAGATGGAAGCACCGCTCTCATTGACCATGAGAATGGAGATGGCCTTGGGCAGGCCGATCTTGTTGAAGAACATCTCTGTCTCACGGCTGGCGGTGCCGTTGCCGATGGCGACGGCTTCAATCTTGAAGCGCTCCACGAGATTGAGGATGAGGGTACGGGCCTGCACGAGCGAGTTCCCTTCACCCAGGAGGTAGATCACGTCATTGTGCAGGAGCTTGCCCTGCGCATCCAGGCAGACGATCTTGCAACCAGTACGGAAGCCAGGGTCCACACCCATGACACGCTTCTGGCCCAGAGGGGCGGCGAGCAGGAGTTCGCGGAGATTATCTGCGAAGACTTTCACGGCCTCGGCGTCCGCTTTTTTCTTGGCCTCGAGACGGGCTTCCGTCTCCATGGAAGGCGCGAGGAGACGCTTGTAGCCATCCTGCACGGCCTCAGAGACCTGCTTGGCACACGCAGCGTGACCTTTCACGAACTGGGCCTCCAGCAAACGAACGGCCTCGACTTCAGGAGCCGTAATGCGCATCATGAGAAAGCCTTCCTTCTCACCACGCCGGATGGCCAGCATGCGGTGGGACGGGATGGCCTTGAGAGGCTCGGTCCAGTCAAAGTAGTCGCGGAACTTGGCCGCGTCTTTGTCCTCTTCTTTGCCGAACATCACCTTGGAACTGACGCTGGCCTGCTCAGCGATGAGCTTGCGAACAGCGGCGCGGGCCTCAGCGGCATCGCTCATGCGTTCTGCGATGATGTCGCGGGCACCGGCAAGGGCCTCCTCGGCGGTCGCAACCTTGAGATCGTCGGCCACGTCTTCCGTCTTGATGTAGTTGCCTGCCTCCTTTACCGGATCTGCGCTGCTGACAGCCTGATTCTGCTCGATGAAATCGGCGAGAGGTTCCAGGCCCTTTTCCTTCGCGATGGTGGCGCGAGTGCGGCGCTTCGGACGGAACGGGGCGAACAAGTCCTCCAGAACCGCCATAGTCTCGGCTTTCTCAATCTTGGACTTGAGGGCGTCTGTCATCAGTTTGCGCTCGTCGAGCGACTTGACGATGGCCTCGCGACGTTCGTCGAGCTGGGCGAGGCGCAGCATGCCGTCGCGAATGCCGGTGATCGCCACCTCGTCCAGCATGCCTGTCACCTCCTTGCGATAGCGGGCGATGAACGGAACGGTGCCGCCTTCGGCAATGAGCTTGGCCGTGGCACCCACCTGCGAAGCTTTGACATTCAGCTCGCGGGCGATGGTTTCAACGTGTTTCAGATTCATGGATCGATCAGTCAGTGAGGGGGGAATAGCGTGCACGGTGAATTAGCGACCCCACCCGCCAGCGGCAACCCAAAACGTGCAGGAGGGTGATTTTCGCTTGCCAAGGCCCTTCGAGCCTTCTGCGCCATTTTGGCACAACACAATCCCGCTGCTAGGATGTATGGAGACGGGAACTGAAGTTTGGACAGAATTAACAGAATTTACGGAATTGGGTTGAGACAGGGATGATTGGCGCGTCTGGGGAAAATGGCAGGGTCAAGTCATTTCTACAATACATAACAAAAAAACCATCCTTCTAATTCTGTAAATTCCGTTAAGGGCACTTCCGGAAACTACCCCTTTGAAG
>JBGGMQ010000383.1:0-5905 GCA_041287975.1 Verrucomicrobium sp.
TGGCCAGACTCCAACTCCACAGCGAGGCCGTTGCCGAAGGAGTAACCCACAGCACCCAGCACGGAGAACCCGGTGTCAAAGTCAAGGTTTAGGCCGTATGCGCCGGCGTCTTCCAGCCAGAGTGCACCACCGTGGATGGAAAAGTAGAAGCCGCCTTCAGCCGGAGCTGGGGCAGGGGGAACGGGGGAGGAAGTAGCCACCGGACCAGCGAAGCTGGAGGAGGCTGCCGTGAGAGCGAGGCTGGTCAGAGCCAGCAGGCTGTTGCGAAGCGTTGCGATTTTCATTTCAGATGCGAAGACACAGGCCTTGCGAGCCCATGACGGTTTGGTTGTTGTTTTGGCTCACCGACTCCTCCGTACTGAAGGGGGTCAGTGAAGAGCAACCATGGGCAAATTAAAGATGTGTGCAACCTGCTTTTTATTAGGAACGAGACTTCATTTTGTCTTCCCACCACCCGCCAGGCACCCTTTGAAGTTCTCCAACTGAGGGTCACCCGTGCGTTGCATCTGGTTCAGCAGTAGCTTCACCAATGCCTCGACATCCTTTTGATATTGTGGTTCGGCGAGCACATTGACCCGCTCATCGGGGTCCTTCTCCGGATCATAGAGGGCGAGGGGACTTCCCTTGAGAAGCTGAGCGACTCGCGAAGCAATCTGCGGATCCGTCTTCGCTGCCTCCGCCAGGGCCTGGAAGCTCAGTCCAGACATCGCCTCCACTTTGAAATCCTTGGGCCCACCCACCCAGGCCGAAAAGATCAGGGACCGCGTCTTGGTGCGGACGCAACGCTGCGGGAAGCTTGTTCCGCTGGACACGGTGTTCACATGCGTAAAAACATGATCACGATCCGTCTGGGTCTCACCTTTGATCAACGGCACCCACGTCCGGCCGTCCAGCCCTTCGGGTGCCGGTACAGACAGCAGGTCAAGCACAGTCGGCAATACATCCACACTGCTCACATACTCCTCATGGACGACCGGCTTTGCCGCACCCGGCATGCGTACGATCACCGGTGACCATGTGCCATTGCGGTAAACGGTCGCCTTGGAAAAGGGGAAGGACATCCCGTGGTCGGACAAGAAGACTACCAGGGTTCTCTCCTCCTGGCCCGAGGCCTTCAGCGCTTCCATGATTTTCCCGAAACTCACGTCGAAGCGGAGCACACTGCTGTCATATTGGGCGACCTCCTTGCGCAGATTCGGCACATCTTCCAGGAATGTGGGGATCTGCACCGCCTCGGGTGCATAGGGCTGGATCTTCGCTTCATTCTTGTCGGTGTCTCCTTCGCCGGCTGCTTCAGCATCAGCATCAGTTCCAGCCGCTTTTGCAGCTTTTTTTCGCGCCTTCGCTCCGCCGCCTTTCGCAGTGCCATAAAAGGGACGGTGTGGGTCTGTGATGTTCGCATTGATGAAGAAAGGCTTGCCCGCCTTGCTGGCCGCCTGCACCGCCGCCGCCACGTCCACTCCGATTTGCTCAGGGTTTTTCCCTGAACCATCTGCCGTCGCATCCCAGGGGAACTTGGATCTCGGCGCCATGTGCACCACCTTGTTCACACACGCTGCAAAATAGCCCTGCTTCTGCAGGAGTTCCACCAGCGTCGGCACATCTTCTTGGATGGGTCCGAAGCCCAATGCTCCATTCCGGTGTGGGACTCTCCCTGTCATTAATGCCGAACGTGAAGGCTGGCAGATGGGCGCCGCGACATGGTTGTTGATGAAGCGGTGCCCCGTTGCCGCAAAGGCGTCCAGGTTCGGCGTTTTGATCACTGTATTCCCCATCCACCCTGGCGAATCCGCATTCATGTCATCCGCCGTGATGATGAGCAGATTCAGCGGCTTCGTCCCAGCGAGTGCAGTTCCCATCCCAAGAGCGGCTAGAAAGAGGGCAATCAATGTCAGTGTCAGATGGGGACGCATTTTCATGAGCCGCCTCTAACGCGGGCTTCCAGCCCACATTACATCAACCTCCCCAAAAAAGAAACGCTGGCGCAGGTGTCACCACCCGCGCCAGCGATCATCTTTCAAATCTTGAATCTTCTGCTTCCAGTCTTTCGTCTGGTGCGAAGCGACTAAAACTTCCAGGTCACACTTGCACTCACATTGAAGGGCTCGCCTGGCAGCACATAAAGGCTGTCATAGGAACCGGTGAAGTGCCGCTTGTCAGCGATGTTGTTGAAGTTCACCTGCACGCTGAACTGGTCGCGCTCATAGTAGAGAGCAGCGTCAATCAAGCCGTAGCTGGGCAGGTTGAAGGAGTTGTAGGTGTCACCCGACTGCTCGGTGTAGTAGCGACCACCCACGCCCACTCCGAAGCCCTTGAGAGGCCCGTCTTGGACGGTGTACTTCAGCCACGCATTGATGGCGTGGTCAGGCACACCCATCAGTGGAGTGCCCACCGGGATGTCGTTGTCTTCCGTCACTTCGGCGTCGATGTACGTGTACGCTGCCGTGAAGGTCAGTCCTGGCATCAGCTCAGCGGCTGTTTCAAATTCCACGCCGCGGCTCCGCTGCTCCCCACTGACGGTGAAGTCAGCTGGATCGGGAGTAGTGGGGTCAGGTGTCGCCACATTCTCGCGAGTCAGTTGGAACACGGAAATCATCCCCGTGAGCTTGCCGCCCAGTGTATTGTACTTCAGGCCACCTTCCCAGTTCACACCTTCCTCAGGATCCACCGGTGTGCCGCCATTGTTGCGTGCTGACCACTGCGGAGTGAAGGAGCGGCCATAGTTCGCATAAGCAGCAAAGCCAGGAACGAACTCATAGGTGAGTCCCACCTTGGGGGTAAAGGCATCCTGGTCGTACGAGGTGTCCGTGCCCATGTAGCTGTCATCCCGCCAGAACTTGTCGTAGCGTCCGCCGAGCGTCAGGGTCACGTCACCGATCTTTGCATGCTCCTGCAGGTACAATCCCAGCATCTGGAGTTCAGTGCCACCGTAGTCGTAGGTGGAATAGGCCGGCTTGGACTGGTTGTAGTTTGGCTTGAAGGCGTCGATCGCCAGGTAACCAGCGGGGTTCGCGTAGTCAATCTGGCGGGACCAGTAGCTGTCTTCGCTGCGGAAGTAGTCCACCCCTGCGGTGAGCGTGTGCTTCACTGGACCGGTCTCGAACGTGAAGTCGAGAGCCGTGTCCACCGCAAAGCGATGGATGTCATTCCAGTAGTCATACGGGTACATCAGCACCGTACGGTTGTCTGGAAGGAGGGAGGAGGTGTAGAAGATGTCCGTCCAGCGTTGTTCGAGGTAGCTGTAGGCAAGGTTCTGACGGAGCGCGACCGTTTCATTGAACCGGTGCTTGAGTTCGTAGCCAATCTTGTACCGCTCCTGCACGAGGTCATTCGAGTTCGGCAGACCCAGGTACCGGTTGGTGGGGATTTCCCCGTTCGGGTTGTTCAGCACCGTGCCCAGGGCTGGCAGGGGCATGGCAAACTTGCCTGAGTCCCGCTTGTACTCAGAGAGAATCGTGAGCGTGGTGTCCTCGCTGAACGCAAACGTGAGGGAGGGGGCGATGAAAATACGCTCCGTCTCAATGTAGTCCACGTGGGACTCATTGTTGTTGTACAGTCCCACCACGCGGGCGTAGATGCCCAGGCCAGACTCCGTCGTCGTCACGGGAGTAACCGATTTCGCACCTTTGGCGGACACCGGTGTCGTCGTGCTCTGTTGCGGAACCAGCAACGGGATGTTGATGTCGAATCGACCCTCGTAGTTGTTCCAGGTGCCCCCGGTGAAACCGACCTCACCGCTGAACTCACGCTCCAGCTTGGGGTGTTTGCTCACGACGTTTACCAGACCGCCCAGAGGGATCTGGCCATACAATGTCGAAGCAGGCCCTTTGATGATTTCAACGCGCTCTACGCCATAGAGCTCAGGGCTCAGGCCGAAGTCGCCGCGCAGACCGTCCCAGAAGGCGTTGAAGGCAGCATCAAAGCCGCGGATGCGGAAGTAGTCCCAGCCTTCATACGTGCCGCCCGTGCTCACACCAGCCACGTTGCGCAGCACGTCTTCCAGATCCTGGGCGTCCTGGTCTTTGATGATCGCTTCCGATACGACTGACACCGCATTCGGCGTCTCCAGCAGGGGAGTGTCAGTTTTCATTCCCGTGGTAGCCGCCACTGGGGCCACATAGGGAATGGTGGACTCGGCCGCTGCGGTCACTGTTACGGTGTCGAGCGTTGTAGTTGGCGGCTCTTGCGCACCGGCGCTCAGGGTTAGCAGCAGCAGCGAGGCGCTGCCGACTATTGGCTGTTTGAATCGCATTTTGAGGATGTGTTGTTTGTCAGGTTCTCGTAGCCCAAGGCGCGATGAGGGGAGACCGCATTGGACCACAGCCGCAGTTGCTAAAGCGAACGCGTCTCATTAACAAGTCCAATTGGAGTGCCTGAACTTCCCGATTTGCCCCGGAATGCTATTTTGCGTCAGCCTCTGGGGGTGCCCCCCTTCCTTTCACGTCTCCATTCAGTCTGTAGCCTACTTGCCGCCCAAGCGTAGACGGGTGGCCTGTGCCAGTTCTGGCTGCTTCCGCAGCATCCGGGCCATCTGCCGTCGGATGGAGGCCAGTCTCACGCTCTCAGCAGGCACTTTCACGAGGTCCTCCCCGAAGTTTGACAATTCCGTCTGCTGGGCCGTCAGCCCAGTTTCCGCAGGGGTGCGGTTCGTCACTGGAGAGATTTTTTTTCCATCGTAACCGCCGAAAATTCCCTCCACATGCAGCATCCACGCTTCCTTGCCGTCAGCAGAAAAAACATACCAGGTCGGCTCCCCGTTGGGACTGACTATTTCAATCACCCGCCGCTCGGCTATGTCGATGGCATGCTTCTGCAGGTCCCACGCCTGATCAAGCAACGTGCCCACCTCCAGTTCCTTGCCATTCCAGCGAAATCGTGAAGGGCGGATGTTGCGCTCGTCCTTCACGGAGTCCCAAACTTGCCCTTCGATGTCCGCTGGAAAGTTCTTCACCGGCTTCGGTTTGCAGGTGTCTGAGAGCTTGTACACGATCTCCGCCGAGATCGTCGTGGAGGTCAGGTACTTCAGGTCATCACTGAAGAAGTACCAGCCTGAGTTAGCGCCGCGGAAGTTGAGGCGCACCACTCCCACATCCACAAACGCCGTTTCATACAGGCCCCCACCTTGACCCGAGCGATTTACCGGAGCGAACGCTTTGCCATCGTACCTCAGTCGCTTCAAGCCATAGGTGCCCCGCAATTCCCAAGTCGTATCCTTGATGTTTGCCGCGAATTTTTCGACCTCGGGATAGCTGGCGTCCTGGCTGAACCCAGTGCCCAGTGTCAATCCGAGTGCAAAGGCCGTCCCTTTGACCAGCCAGGAGCGTCGGGAGGGCAGGGGAGTGCAGTTCAAGCGGAGCATGCCAAAGCGGTGCATTTGCAATGGCGTACCAAAAACTTTGCCATCTCGCAAGTCCAAGTGTCGCATCACACCCCAATCGCCAAAGTATTTTCCTTTTCCGTCATCCACGTTTTATTCTGCTGCAACCTCACCCCGCCACCCTCCCTTTCGCATTATCCATGAAGAATCAGAAGCAACGGAACCGCTCCCCTCGCCCCTTCAAGAACGGCCAGTCCGGCGGCAGCTGGGGTGGCAATGGTGGGTTCATTCCCCAGCCCAGTCCCACCTCCAAAGCCGCCAAAAGGTCGCCCGCAAAGACTGTCCCCCCCAAACCCGACGAACCCGCATCTCCCGAGCAGACCTAGGCCGCCCCCAGTGTAGAGGAGGCACCTCGCCTCCCGGTCCGCTTGCCTGTTGACTCCACGCTCCTCGCCGGACCCCGCCCCCCAGCGCCAGAGCCTCCCATCCATTCCCCCTCGTCCAAAACCAGGCCCCCAGTGTAGAGGAGGTGCCTCGCCTCCCGGACCGCTTGCCTGTTGACTCCACGCTCCTCGCCGGACCCCGCCC
>JBGGMQ010000384.1:0-2552 GCA_041287975.1 Verrucomicrobium sp.
CGTGAGCGCCACCGGGTCCACCTCTGACACGACACCGATAAGGTTCACGGTCTTGACTCGCTCGTCACAACGCACTTCTTTGGCAGAGGCCCGGCCCTCTTTGCGCTCGATCTCCACATTGCGGTAGTTGTGGAGCGGACCGCTAAACTCGACATCCGCGCTCAGGCGCTCCATTTCCTGGCCCCGGTAGCTGAAATTATGCAGCTCCGCCCGTCCGCGATTGAGGCACTGGCCGATATTGGGCGTCTTACCGGAACCTTCCACCTCCGCAAAGATGCTCGACTCGTGGCGGAAGCCAAAGCGGCGAATGATATCCTGAGCGGGAGCCAGTTTGATAAATGGAAGGAACACATGTGGCTCCATCTGCAGGAGGGCGCGATAGCGAAAGCCCTCCCCTTCTCGATACATGGCCTGGAGCCCGAGACTGCCTGTGGAGTGCCGGAGCCGCACGTCCCGGACATACCAGCCATCGGGAGCAAGGCCAAAATTTGCGGTGAGCCCTTCCACCATTTCGCCACGACTGGCGAACCGACCCGCCTCGACACTACCGACGCAATGAATGGGCAAGAACCCTTCAGGATGCTGAGGCTGCCCGAGATGGTATTTGCCATCAGCCCGCACGCTGACGGGCTCGTAGAACACAACTTCGCGAAAGGCCTCTTTCTCAAAGACGGCAGCGCAGAGGCCTGGGAGGTCCGCGGTGGAGCGGAAGTGAAAGTCCACCTCTTTGCCGCCAAGGGTCCAGGCGGCGGCGAGTTCCAACTGACCCAGGTGATCCCGCACCCGGAGGTGAGAAAGGTCGACGGTCTCGCCCGCATAGGAGGCGAGGATATCCAGCTCCTCACAGACGTAAGTGCCGTGCCTGAGGTTGCTCGCCCGCAGGTGCATGGTGGCACTCATGTCCTCTGGTTTGGCCATGTCTCCCGTGACCTCAATATCCAGACTGGGGGCGACGGCGGATTCGAAATGTTTGAGAATGCGGGCGGTATCGAGAATGAGACCCCGGCGGGCTCTGAGCAGGGCCATGCGGCGGCGTTGGCGCTCCTCCGCCGCAGCGGGGTCTTCAGGTTGACCTGTAGACTGGGGCTTCAACACGGAACCTCGAACATGGAGGGCGAGTCCGAAGAATTTTGCCTCGGCCTTCCGCACCTCAATGCGGTCGCCAATCATGTAGAGCCGGGCGCTGATGTCCTCCAGGCGGATGATCTCGGACTGGGGATCCTCCGCATCTACCGCAAAGGAGATGTTGGCCTCGCGAAGGTCCACGCCTTCCAGAAAAAGCTCGTTCCGCAGCATCTTACTGTAGTCGAGATCGAGGTGGAGCCGGTCCACACTGGCCAGGGTGACCTTGTGCCCTTCATCCTGAAAAACGGTGATGCCGCGGGCCACCACTCCTTCAAAGGGGTCTAGCGTGAGGCGGTCCAGGGTCAGATATACCCCCCGGTGCTTGAACTGGTCCATGACGAACTCGCGCCAGGTCTTCGAAAAGCCATCACTCCGGACGTAGGCAGCCCCCATGACGCCGGTGCTGAGAAGCGCCAGCAGGATCAGGCGGCGGATCCAGACAAACATGGCGGGGAAGATAGACTGTGAAGCTCCGGGAGGAAAGGAACAACTCCGCGAGATGAGGGCCGTCAGCAGGCAATCCGCTTCCGGGGGGCATTTCCACTTTTCACTTCGGACATCTTTAGTTAAGGTCGGCCATGCTCTCGCTCACAGTTCTCGGCAGTGGCAGTTCTGGAAACTGCGCGGTGATCCGGACCGACCGGACCCGGCTGCTGGTGGATGCAGGACTGAGCGCCCGGCGGATCACGCAGCGACTGGAGCAGGTGGGCCTGAGCGTGGACCAGCTCGACGGCATCCTGCTGACCCATGAGCATGGCGATCACACCGCGGGGTTGGAGATTCTCTGCCGCAAGTATGAGGTGCCGCTCTTTTGCACCCCGCTGACCCAGGAGACGCTGATGGGTGGCTTTGAGAAGGCCAAGCCGCGCTGGCGGTTGATGCAGACGGGAGCGACGTTTGAGTTCCAGGACCTGAAGATCGAGTGCTTCCCCGTGCCACATGACGCGGTGGATCCCGTGGGCTTCCTGATTCAGGATGAGCATTCGCGGCTGGGTGTGCTGAGCGACGTGGGCTTCATCACCAACCTGATCCGGGACCGGCTGAAAGGGGTGCATACGCTTTTCATGGAGGCCAACTATGATGGCCCCCTGCTGGATGCGGACACCAAGCGCCCCTGGGCCACCAAGCAGCGGATCAGCGGGCGGCACGGGCACCTTTCCAACGAACAAGCAGCGGAACTGGTGCAGCACCTGGCTCACCAGGATCTTCACCACGTGGTGCTGGGACATTTGAGCGAAGACTGCAACTGCCCCAACGTAGCGCGGCAGAAGATCACCTCCGCCCTGCATGCTGCGGGAGTGAAAGATGCGCAGGTGCATTGCGCGAACCGCCACGAGCCCCTCCCATGGTTGCAAGTGGCGCGGCAGGCGGCTACTGCGGCGGTCACAGTGCAAGTGCAAGGGGTAGCAGAAATGACAACGGAAGCA
>JBGGMQ010000385.1:0-2553 GCA_041287975.1 Verrucomicrobium sp.
GGCAGCCCGATGGGGTGATCGCCTCACAGTATGAACTGTGGCCTACGCCTGCGCAGGGCCTGGGCAGGGACGCGCTGATCTTGCAGCCCTCAGACAAGACGCTGCCCCGCAAACTGGAAAGATGTTTTGAGAAAGTGGAGAAAGTGGGCGTGATCCAGGTGCCGATGGGGCAGGGAGGTTTCAGGAAATGGCAGGTGTTCAGGGGGACGAACTTGCGGGATTGGGAGGATCCTCGGGGTAAGGTGGGCGTGAGTGCAGAGGGGCAGTGAGCGTTGTAGAAGCCCTGACCCGCGTAAACGCGGAACTCCAACCCTGTTAGCGGACGCGGGCTTGTAATTTGATTGTTGCTGTGCGCGGAGTTGCACTGGGGAACTCCGTCGAAGGAAGCCGTTGGAGTTTTACAAGCGCCATGGGGGCAGTCCCATAGACGCGAAGCTCCAACCCGCCTCGTTGCGTACAGAAGGGTCAAGGCCTGCGACCTACGACTGCTTCCGACGGCGGCGGAGGGTCAGCGCTGCGACGCCCAGGCTCAGGAGCAGAATGCGACCGGGTTCAGGAACCACACCGATGGAGACGTAGCCCGTGGTGTAGAGCTGAGAGTAGTCCCAGGCCAGGCCATCGGCGAGAATGGGAACGTCGAAGGTGGTGAAGTTGCCGGTGAATTTTGGTCCGCTGTTCACGGCCACCAACGCCCAGTCAATGAGCTGCCAGGAGGAGCCTAGGGTGAGTTCGGTCGCAACATCGGTGAGGTCATTGATCTTGAGGGTGCCCCCTAAAGCGATCGCGGTGTTGCTGGTGAGACTGAGCTGGTCGTTGTTTCCAGACAGGTTGACGCCGCCGTTGTTACCAAAGAGGTCAAACTCCACGGTGCCTGCGAGGGTGATGACTCCTGAACCGCTGGTGATGAGCTTCAGCTGCTGGCCGCTGGTATTGCCAAGTTGCCCCACGCTCAGGGTGCCACCGCTGCGCACTTCAATATTCTGGAGGGTGCCAGATTTTCCGACACTGCCATTCCCGCCTAGGCGCGCTCCGCTCAGCACCGTGACATTGCCCGTGCCCGTGGCGGATCCCGCAATGTTGTTGGCGAGGAAGGTGCCCTCTTTGACCACGGTGCCGCCACCGTAGGTGTTGTCTCCCGTAACCTCCAGGATGCCCTGGCCGATCTTTTGGATGGCACCGTTGGTGCTGGACAGGACTCCGCTAAGCTTTCCGCCTCTACCCGCGACATTGGTGCTCTGAACGTCCACCACCTGGTTGCCGTTATTGAGGTCGAGGTTGTTTTTGAAGTCCAGGATGTGATCCGCGTACTTCGAGCCGAGAATCAGCTTCGCTCCGGTGTTCAGGAAGCCTGCGGTGGAGCCCCAGACGATGCTGGCGCTGACGGCTCCTGTTGTTGACGCTTTGATGTCCACGAACCGGTCTGCGCCAAAAGCACTGAAGCCACCGCCGTCTCCTGCGACAAAGCCGAATCTTCCTCCGAGGGTTCCAGTGATGACACTCAAGCTCCGGGTGAAGTCCTGAGTGGTCAGCTCCAGGATGCCGCCGTTGGAGATGTTGAGATAGCCGCTGCCATTGCCCGTGATCGTCGCGTTGTCCAAAGTCATCGCTGCAGCGTTGGAGACACGCAACACGGCCCCCTCGATGTTGGTGGCTCCGGCGATATTTGCTGCCGAGTTCCAATCGACCAGCCCACCCTCGCCGATGAAGGCCAGGGATCCGGCCCCCGTGGAGAGCTTGGCGTTGATCGTCAGCTTGCCAGTGCCGTAGTGATAGATGAACAGGGCGGGGTTGCCGCTGCCCCCTTCAACGGTGCCGGTTTTCGCCACGCTGCTGTCGTTGATGGTGAAGTCGTTGGCACCATCTACGAGGAAACCAAGATCATCGAGGACCAGCTTGCCGCCATTTACGTCCAGAGAGCCGGCGCTGCTGGTGGTCTCCACGCGCAAGACTCCACCAGTGACAGTTGCTCCTGCGTTAAATTGCAGATTGGTGCTGCCCTCAGTGGGCTTCAGGAGATAAGCATTGCTGGCGCTGCCCCCGGTGGTGGTGGGAAGCGCGAGGGTGGCATTCAGTCGGCCGATGGTGCCACCAGAGACTGCCGCGAAGTCGTAGCGCCCGCTGGCATCCTTGACGGTGTAGGCTGCGAAGTTGCTTCCCGTCACCAGGCTTGCGGTGGTGCCAGTGGCGATCGTCTTGCTTTCGCTGGTCGTGGGGCTGGCCGTGAGCACGGACCCGGCCGCCGACAGGTCGATCAACATCACGGTGGTGCTGTTGCGGGTCCAGGTGTTGCCCACAGTGAGATTGGTACTGGCACCCACCACCAGCTTGTTCAAGCCGCTGTTGCCGGTCATAGTGAGATTGCCCAGGGTGACCGCCCCACCGGCGTTGGTCACTTCGAGAGTGCCACCATTGAAGGTGAGTTCCCGGTTGGTCGGCAGCACTAAATTGCCGCTGGAGTAATCCAGAATCAGTCGTCCCGCGCTGGCGGTGACGCTGCCCGTGAAAGTATTGGTGCCTCTCAATGTCACGGTCCCGATCCCATCTTTCAAGAGG
>JBGGMQ010000386.1:0-3635 GCA_041287975.1 Verrucomicrobium sp.
CTCCTATGAAGCCGAAGGAATCAAGCCATTCGTGGAGAACAGCCCTTTGATGTCCTTCGTTTATCAATTTCAAAGCGTAAGGAGCTTCTCCGCCTTCCTTGGCGCGACCGAAATCGTGATTGGTTTGATGATCGCTTCCCGGCACTTTTTCCCAAGGACCTCGGCTGCGGGCAGCCTCCTCGCGACTGGCATGTTTCTCACAACAATGACCTTCATGCTTTCTACGCCAGGGACATTTGAGCCCACTGCAGGCGGTTTCCCTGCGATCTCCATAACGGGCCAGTTTCTGCTAAAAGACCTGGTTCTGTTAGGCGCTTCCATCCTGACTTGCGGCGAAGCCCTGATACACAGAAAGTAATTGCGTGCTGAATGATGAATCCTTGACCGCCACCCTTGTATCACTATGACCCTCAACAACGAAAAAACAGAATCTGTGCCCTCCTCTTGCCAAGGCTGCGGTCGGGATGCAGATGCCGTTATCGATAACACTGGCTGGTGTGTTGACTGCCTTCATGGCCTCGGATCCTGCTGCGCTGGCGAGTTCGAATGCTCCGCAAATTCCGAGGAATCGGACTCATCCTAGCCTGGCGCTTCACTTTTTTGGTTCGATAGAATACTTGTACTATTTCCGAAGAGAGGAGACCCTTTCAATTCTGGCTGTCAAACATCGGGATCTAAAAAGCACTTAATCATAAGTATTCTCATGCTGCTCATTATTGATAACTTTCTTCGGATGTAAATGGATGCTTACCCATATAATAGCAGATGGCGAAGTGCCGGCACTCCAGTGCCGTCGAGCATTCTCACAGCGCCAACGGCTATTCCTTCGTCCGTCTTTCCGCTCAAGGAGCAGGAAATTATCCGTTGGTGGAAAATTCTTACCACGCGGGGGCTTCGAGGCGTTCTTAATTCAACGTCCGCGCTGAATGCCGCGGCAAATACGGAAACTTCCGCATCCCGTCCTCTCGTGACGACCACATCCGTTCAAAGATCGGGTGCTGAGAGCTCCGAATAACAAACCCTTGTTCTATTGGGCCAAATTGTGGGGATGGTCCTCGCAACGGCAGGTGGCACCATCACGTTTCGGCTTGAAACCACTCCCCGGCTGAACCAATCTGAGTCCATGGAAAATCGCCTTCGCGAAAACAATGATTGGATAGTGGACCTATCTGCGCGTGGCGATGCACAGGAGTCGGCTCTTGAAGATCTCAGGAAATTGCTCATTTCGGGACTGGCCAGATCCTTCCCCCAACAAGGCGCGGCTTTCATCGAAGACACCACTCAGGTGGCGCTTCTTCGGGTTCTAAAGAATCTGAATTCGTTTGCTGGAAAGAGCAAATTCACCACTTGGGCGATGGCGATTGCCATGCGGATAGCTCTCAGTGACCTGCGGAAAGGCAGATGGCGTCATGTGTCTTTGGACGAAATGACAGATTTGAGGGGAGCCGGGGAATTTGTCGATTCATCTGCTGCAGACCCAGGCTTTATAAGCTCTCAAAATTCCATCATATCGGTATTGCATGAATTGGTCACAAATATCCTGACCGAAAAGCAACGCATGGCGATTTTGGCCGAGCTTAATGGCGTGCCCCTGGAGGAGATCGCAGTCAAGCTGGGAAATAATCTCAATGCCACCTATAAGCTGCTGCATGATGCCCGGAGGCGGCTCAAAGCCGCACTGGAGGCAAGTTCAATTTACAAAGAAGATGTCGCGCAGGCATTCTCCAACCGATAAAAGCCATGTCCATCAACAATCAACGCAAAGCGGAGTTTCTGCTCCAGATAATTCAAGCAACGAAGGAGGAAGAACTTACCTGTGGTGACTGTTTGGAGCGGTTGTCTGAGTTTGTAGATCATAAGCTTCAAAATCTACAGTTAGACCAGGCTCTAAAAGAGGTGGAAGATCACCTTGCCACATGTGGAGACTGCATGGAGGAATATGAAATGATCCGAACCGCTGTAGAAGCGATCGATCAGTCTTAATGGCACCTCCGGCGATGAAGAGCTGCGTGCAGCTTTTCGAGCGCAATCGGGAGTGCGCAAAGGTGGGACTGACGGCTGAATTGACCTTGATGGATGGGTCCCTTTGCAACGCGGCCACCGGAGGCAGCGGCATAAACCTTCAGTTTCCCAATCAAAGACGGGTATTGACAAGGAGATCCAATCCTCGCCTACAGCCACCTTCCCGGGTGGCTCGATGGACACGACAGGGCCATCGCTGACAGGGCCCAGGCTGGCCAAAGGGCATGTGATGCAACTGGCCACGCAATGGCTCGAGTTCGGCGAGGTGGGGCGCAGGAAGCGCATCTCGTACCTGGAAATGGTGTTTGTCAGGAACTCACGCTGCCACCTGTGGGTGGAGTTTTATGTCGACCATGCCGAGACGCCGCTCAAGCGGGTCATCGGTGAGCTGTACATGAACAGTCGTCAGAAGATCCGGATTCCGGTGAGCATCAGCGGGCACCGGCTGCGGTTGGTGGCGCATCTCGGGGTGGCGGAGGACAAGCCTTGCTCACTGCGGAGCTGGAAGATCGGCTATGATGTGATGGGTGGGATGCCGTGAGCATCTTGCCCGGGTTGTCGTAATTGAAAAAATGCTGCAACGTGCGCTAGCGTGCTATTAGCCGTTTCATTAGCCAAACGCTTTTCATGGAAGCGTAACTTGCTTAGTCTGAAGATGGCGGACAGGGAGGGATTCGAACCCTCGGTACTATCACTAGTACACACGATTTCCAATCGTGCCCGTTCGACCACTCTGGCACCTGTCCTTGGATATCAATGAAGGACGTGCAGTTTGCGTTGAATCCGCATTCTGGCAAGTCCCTTTTACAAATTTCTAATCAACTCATTGTGAATTCTTTCTAGGGGCCGGTTTGTCTACAGGCAGCGATGATGAGGCGGCATTGACACCCGTTGGCAGGGAAGCTTCCTGGGGACTGGGAGAGGCGAGCTGGGGAGTCCTGCGACTGAGGTTCCCGGCAAGATGCCGAAAACAGCACGCAAGATGCGTGCGTGCGCTCCCCGGGGCTCCTTGTTGGAGAATTGGCGGAGGCTTGCACACGTTACCCCAGGCCACGCCTTGTTTCCGGCGGGCCACCGGAAACTGCAGGCCAGCGGCCTGCGCTCCCCAATGCGGTGGCAGGAAAGTGCCGCTTCCTTTGTTTCCGCCCACGGATGAGCCCCCTTGGCCATGAAGTTGCGAGCTGCCCCATCACTGATGACCGCGTAGGGAGGTCGGATTCCGAAGGAATCGGCGGAGTTCATTCCCTCCGCTCACCACGCCGATTCGGAGATCGCCGCTCCCAGTCGCTGCCGCGTTCTTTGACGATTGCAGGTGAGCACCGTCGTTCATACGGTGCACCCTCCCTGACCTTGCGAGGTGATACAGGAATGGTATCTGTGAATCGCTCAGCGCCTAGTGGCAGCCGCAGCCAGTGCCGCAGGAGCCGCCGCCGCCGCTGGAGGAGACGGAGGAGGTCTGCCCCACGCCCATAAGGCCGGCCCCGCCAGTGATGACCCGGCGGACGGGCTCGCCTGTCTCAGGGTGGCGGGTCAGCGCCGCATCTTTCATGCTCTGCTTGAGTTCAAAGCGGCGGGGAGCGTCGGTTTCCGCCTGAGGAATGGTTTCGTAGATG
>JBGGMQ010000387.1:0-2887 GCA_041287975.1 Verrucomicrobium sp.
CGACTGGTCCACGAGCACCCAAAGATCCAGGCCATCACTTTGCTTCCGCACTTGTGGCTGCACCAACAGAACAGTCACCAGGAGCACACAGAGCAGGCGCAGTGGCTTGAAGAGATTCAGGCCACGCCAGAACCAGGCCGCAAGGGCCAGCACCGGCAGGAGAAGAAACCACTCTGGAGACAGGAGGCGCATGGAGGGTATTTAGGAAATAAGGAATCAAATCAAGCACGTTGCGGCTGAGGCTGCACCAGACTGGGGCCAGTCACTCGGGCAGGCCCCGACTTCCACGCCCAGGCACCGAGCAGGCATCCCAACGTCAACAGCACCCACAAACCGGTAAGGGGATCTGCCTCTGTCTGCCGCAGCGCAGCCTCCCAGCGACGCTGCTCCACGGTGTCCTGTGGCTCCGCCTTGCGGAAGTCCGCCTCACGCGTGTCTGCAAACTGGGCGGCGGCCTGGATGAGGGGTTGGCCATCTTGAAAGATTTCAAAGAACCCTGGCTTCTCAGGAGCATGCCCCGGGAACTCCTGCGCCGCGCCGGACTGGCGCAGACTCCACTGGCGGGCCTTGGCCCCCGTGCGAGTGGCGGGCAGTTCCAGCGTCTGGTTCACCTCGAAATTGGCCGCCCAGGGTTCCAGCTTGTCCAGCCGCACCCGCTCCACATACCGGTGCAAAAGCACGAGCATGGCAGGATGCCGCGCGGCATTGGACTGGGAAAGATCCCACGCGAGCAGCAATCTCCGGATAGGCACGCCCTCAGGAGTCTGGTCATGGCGCAGGATGGCCAGGGGGCGATCCCCTTTCCACAGCAGCGGCTCATCACGATCCGTGAGGCTGAGCTCCATGGGTCGCGGAGTCAACAGGCCCATCCAGTTCAAGTCCCGGGTGAGGGGATGATCTTCCGCAATGGTGAAGGCCCCATCCAGAGGCAGGTTCTCGCCTCCACCCCCCAGGATCTGGATGGCATCCGTGTTCACCGGATTGCCCAGCTCCGCCACCGCCAGATCGGCGGGCTTGCTCAATGAGCCGGCCTCACCTGTCATCACCTCCACCCCTTCCAGGGACGTAATCATCTTCCTCGCTACGGCTCCCGGCGGGGAGGATGACTGAATGGCCAGGCTCACGATACGCTGAATGGGCTTTTGCAGCGGGAGCCGGTCGTCCCAGGTAAATTCGTCCCCTCTTAGCACCAGCGTGGCCCGGTTCATGTCCGGGGGAAACTCTCCGGCCAGTGCGACAGTCTGCCCTGGGGCCAGGTTGATCTTGGATGACTGCTGCGCCACGGTGGCACCATCCTCGCCCGTCCGCTCCACCCACCACTCCCGGTCCTGGGCGTGGTCGCTGTAGTTCCGTACCAGCACCTTCCACTTCATGCCGACAGGATCCTTTGAGCCTGGGGTAAGTTCCTTGAGCAGGGCCACCTCAGCACCAGCCCAGCCGACATTGTCCAGCGCCTCCGCTGCCGAGAGTACCGCCACACCGGAGGACACCTCCGCCTTGTGATCGGTGACATAAATGACGATGCCGTGTTCTTTCACCAAACCCCCCGCCACCATCAGGGCGTCATCGGGGCGATGGCTGCCCAGGACGGGCTCCCATTTGTCATAAGCCTTGAGCAGCGCCGCCAGGTCCTTCCCCGCATAGAGGGTCGGCTTGCGACGATCCGTCTCCAGCAAATGCCACTCCGTCTCCGCAGCCGCCTTGGTCCAGGTCCGCAGTTTGTCCGCAAGCAAATCGCGGGTAGGCTCCTTGAACGCACTCATGGACACGGAGCTGTCCAGCACTACCACCACGGTCTGGCGGGAGTCCTGCTTGATCCAGCGCGGCTCCGCCAGCATCCAGGTCACCAGGAGGGCCGCCAGTAGCTGGAGCCACAGCGGCACGGAATTCCTCAATCTCTCAAACCGGGCCCCACCCGTGCTCTCCGGCCGCACGCGGTCCAGCAGGAAAAGCGTGCTTACCCGCACCTTCCGCGACCGCTCCTGCAGGAAGTGAATGGCCAGCACCGCCGGGATGGCGAGCAGAGCCCAAAGACCCGCAGGATTGGCGAGGAGGAAGTTCATCAGGCGTCAGAAACTGGGCACAACATGGGAGAGCTTCGAAGGATCAGGGCTTGGGCGCAGGTGCCTTTTCCAGGATCTTCTCCAGTTCAGCACGGGTGGCGTCGTCACGCTCTTTGGTTTTCACCTCGAACTCAACTGCCTTGCTGGCCCCGGGGATGTCATCCGTTTCAGCGGCGGCTCCTTCTTTGGTGGGAGGAGCCGGGTCAGGAGCCTTGAGCCGGCTCACGCCGGGCTTGGGCTGCTGCTCCGTTTCCACCGCTTTCACATCTTCGGGTTTCTCTTCGGAGTCGCCCCCGGTGACCATCCGGGTGCGGGCATTGCCGGCTCCCGTGGTGCAGCTTGGACCGTCTTCCTTGGTCGAAGTGTCGCCACCAACGGTGGTGGGGTCTTTTTCTTTGCAGCAGGCCAGGAGTCCGGTGAGGGCCACGGCAAGAGTGAGGGTGAGAAGTTTCATGGGAAAAAGGAGGGTGTGAAGATTGGAAAGGAAACGCTTAAAGAGGTACTACGAACCGCAGCGGGTGGATAGAGTTTTCATGGGCAGGGTGAGGGGCGCATCAACTCATCTCCACCACTCCTGATCCCAGGGCCTCTGCGCGCAGAGCGGCGAGGAAGGAAGCCTCTGAAGCGACCCGCGCCAGCCCGGCCCCGCGTCGCACAGCCTGCTCCCGCCAGAGAGTGAAATGAAGCTGGTAGGCGCGCAGGTAGCGGGCGAGGATGTCCTTGTCCACCCGGCGCTTGTCGCGGAAAACTCGCTCGCATTCCTCGAACTCAATGTTGCCATCCCAGTCGGGGTGCGCTTCCTCGGTGCAGAAAGGTGCCAGGAT
>JBGGMQ010000388.1:0-4749 GCA_041287975.1 Verrucomicrobium sp.
GCCAAGCAGGGTGCCACCGCTGTCGGGGTCGCCCTCATAGATTTCGAACTCGCGTCCTTTTGCTGTGACCACAGGCAGGGTTAGCTCGAGGGTCACCGTTTTTGTCTCTCCGGACTTGATGCCGTCAGGGAGGTCGATGAACTTTCCGTTGAGATAGGCACGAATGTCAAAATTCAGGAGCTTGTTCTCCCGGAGTGCTGCGAGAAGCGGCTCCGTGAAGGTAATTTTCGCCTTGATCCTCTTGTGGGCTGTGACCTTGCCAGGAAAGGCCAGGACGCGGCCAGGGAATGCCGCCGTGGACGGCACCTTCATGGTGATGCTGACGATGTCATTGGTCAGCAGGTCCGTGCTGTCCAGCCCGTTTTTCTTCACCTTGATGACCTTGCCTTTGATGGAGTCATGCATGCCAACCAACTCCATCTCCGTGTCTGGTTTGAGGACGCCAGGGACCTCCACCGTACCATTGAACATGACTGTCTCAGGATCGATCCCTGTGGAGTGACCTACGCGAACCAGGAAAGACGGCGCATCAGGCTTCTTGAGCAGTTGAGAGACGGCGAACGCCCCCCCGGCCAGCACGACCGCGAGAATCACCAGGAGAATCCAAAGGGGGAACGGCTTCGGCGGAGCTGGGGCAGCAGGAGTGGCTGCAATGATGACCGAGGTGGCGGGCCCCTGAGTGAAATCGTCATCAGGGTTGGTCGTCGCGCAGATGTCCAGGCGGAAGCTGTGCTTGCCGGGGGCCGCTCCTGCTGTGGGAGAGATGTCCACCACCACCTGGCGGGACTCGCTGGAATTGAAATTGCTTTCGTCAGGGCCTTGCAGTTTCAGCCATGAGGGGTCGGTGGACCCCAGAGGTGTCACCCGCACCTGGCCTCGTACCGGCCGCGGAGAGGTGTTGGTCACGGTGAATGCGGCTGTGGCCTTTCCATCCGGGTTCAAGGAGATTTCAGAGGCGGAGGCCGTTATGGCAAAAGAGCGGGTGGACATGGCAGGCAGTGATTTTTTGATTCCAAACAAAAGGTGGCTAAGAGCTATTCGATGACCTTGATCACGGTGCCGGTGGCAATCTGGCTGTCGGCACTGTCAAAGATGTCAAAGGTGGAGCCTGCCGGAGTGACCACGGGTCCCGAAAGGAAGATCTCGGCGGAAACCTTGAGCCCGGCCCGGGCGTCATCTTTCAAGAACAGAGTGCCCGGGGTAAGGCTGCTCAAATTGAATTGAAGCGGGGCATCATTGCGTGAGGCAGTGATGAGACGCTCGGTGAGTTCGATTTCCGCTTTGAACTTTCGATATATCCGGATCGTTCCCCTGGGTGCCACCACCAGGCCTTCGATGTTCTCCCCCTCGAACTCCCCTTTGAAGGTTAGATACAAGGCCCGGTCCTGCGTCGTTGCCTCCGGTTTCTCCTCTCCTCCCTCTGTGATCTTGGAAACAACGGCGGCAACGGTTCTGCGGCGGCCAACCACATCCACTTTTTCATCTTTTTTCAACCTGCCGGTGCTCACGCTGGCCCGGTAGGAAACGTGGTCCCCGTCCAAAATGTTGGGGTCGGAGATCAGTCTGACCATGAAAGTTGGCGCTGATGGTTTCTTCAAAATCGAAAGGGCCAGCCACGCTCCCCCTGCGAGGACAACTGCCAGGATCACAAGGAGCAGCCACAGCGGAAAGGCCTTTGGCGCTGGAGGCGGGGCGCTCGTCTCTGGAATGGTGAAGGATGAGGTGGGGCCCTGCGTGAAGTCGTCGTCAGGATTGCTGGTCGCACAGATGTCGACGCGGAAGTTGTACTTGCCGGGTGGCGCACCGGAGGAGGGGTGGATCTCCACGGTGATGGGGAGGGACTCACTGGCTGCAAAATGGTGCTCCTCGTCTTCTGCCAGTTTCAGCCAGGAGGGGTCGGTGGCGCCCAGCGGCTGGACGTGGATTTGTCCTCGAACCGGTTTTGCCATGACGTTGGTGGCAGTGAAAACTGCTGCGGCTTTTCCCTGCCCGTCCAGGGCGGCTTCGGGGGAGGCGGAGGTGATCGTGAAAGAGCGGTGGGACATCAGTGAGGCTCCTGGGCTGTTTCAAGGGACAACGCATCTTCAAAGATGAGTTCGCTGGTGAGGCAGGCAGGCTTTTCAGACTGGACGATGCGTTCGACAAGGGGGCGACTGCCAGCCAGTGAGGAGTGGGCGTACACCACCAGGTGAAAGAGCCGGGGCTGCCCTGCAGCATCAAAATTTTCCACCAGTCGAAAGCGAGGATCACCGGTGGCGGTCTGAAGAAACCGAAGGAGTCCGGCAGCAGTGCCACGAAGCTGTGAGCATGCTGCTGCGGCAGCCGTAAGTTCACGCAGGTGACCCAGGGCAATCCCGGGCTTGCGTTCCTCCTGGGTAGAGCGCAAGCCTGCAGGGAGCTCGGTATCGAAAAAGCGACCCAAGTCCACCCAGCGGGCTAAAAAGGGAACGAAGCGCTCCGGGGTGAGACGGGGACTGTAGACAGCCTCAATTCCGCTCAGGAGGTCTTCATCCCGGGCATGAAGCTCTGACATCACTCCCGTGAGGGCAGAGAGGGGTTGATCAGGGCGGAGGGTGCGCTGGAACACACCGGGAAGCAGAGATTCAATGAGCTCCTGTTTCATGATCGAGGTCGTGATCGTGGGTGAGAGTCAGGTCGTGCACCCCGGAGCAGAAGAGCCAGGCGGGGGGCAGGGTGACTTGGTCGGTGAAGGACCGGTTGGAGACGTTGATGAACCGTCCGGAGGCGGCCCTGCGGAAGATTCCGCGAGGCCCGGCGGCAAGGAGCATCTCGCCCCCTGGCCGGGAGGCAATGGCTTCCACCTTTTCAAACCGTGGCTTGTCCCGGTTGGGCAGGCCGCAGTTCACATCAGGTGCCTCCCAGCGCGGTGTGGTGCCTGCGGGTGCGGGAGGCAGGAGCAGCACGCCACCCCGGTGACTGGCGGCGAACACTCCGGCAGGATGGAACGTCAGTCCCCAGCAACTGCCGGCTGCCCACCCTTCATTGAAGGCAGTCCAGGTATCTTCTGCGGTGTGCAGTTCGCGGCGATAACATCCCCTTCCCGGGTCTTCACCTCCGGCCCAGGTCCCCGCCCACAGGTAACGTCGCGGGCCGTCTGCCTGGATCTCCAGCACGCTGATGTTTTCAGGCAGTCCTGCTGACTTGAAGGTTCCTGGGAGGGCTCCGCCACTGGACAGGTAAACCCCTTTTTTGGAAGTGGCGGCCACGGCCACCGTCAGTTCGCCGCGGTCGGTGGTGGTCACTGCAATGGCGGAGAAACCCAGGCTCTGGTTCCCAGGCTCCACAAGGATCTGCAACGGAGTGGCAGCGGGGGTGGCGGCCAGTTCATAGAGTCCCTGGTCTGAGGCGAGCAGTACAAAGTGGCTGCCCAGCCGTTCGATCCAGCCCAGATCCTGAACGGGGAAGGCGGTGACGACCTCCTGGCTCCAGCTTTCGCCGCAGTTCGAGGAAATCCGGACGCAATGGCGGCCTTCCACACCGGCGAGTTCCGACGCCATGGCGACCCGCCCGGCCGCGCCGGGGTGCGGGCGGACGACTTTGATCGTCTCCCCGGGAAAGGTCTGCAGCCTCTCCCAGCCGGCGGCGTCATTGCCCGTGCGAAAGAAGTCTCCGCCCGAGGTGGCGTACCAGTGGCCCGGGTGGAAGGGGTCGGCAGCCAGCGCGGTCACCCCAGCATCGGGGGCGTCATTCACCAGGAGCCGCACCTGGCTCACGTATCCCACGCCGGGCTCATCCAGAAGCATGTCGTAAACATCTGAAACTCGCAGCGGCTTGCCAAAGGGCCAGCCCCGGGAGCTGCGGTCCTCCGGAGGGAGCGGACTCAGGCTGCGGTGGAGCCTCTGGAGCACCCGGGGCAGCACCGCTTCAGGATCCTCCTCGCGATGCACCACCACACGGGCAGAGACGGACACCTCCTTGTATTTGACCCAGGTGACCGCACACGTGGTGCCCAGGGGGCTTCGCTCCTGCAATCCGCGGCGCACTTCCTCCAGCACCGTGTCCACTTGCCGGCTCGTCATTTGCACCATGCTGATGCGTTCACCGTTGCGCTCGTCCTCCGGCAGGTCCGGTACCAGCGCTATTTCCACGGTCCCAGGGGCAGCGTAGCGCCAGAGTTCCGCCCTGGCAAAGGCCCTCGCCCGGACGATGCCACCATGGCGAAGGGCGAGCAATTCATAGTCCCTTGCCGTGACAGCCCGCTGAAGGGATCGAAACTCCTGCGGACCCCGTACCAGCGCATTCTCCAGGGTTTCCCCTGCCTTCCCTCCCGCAGCAGCAGCAGTGTTGGCCACTGTCAATCCAGGTATGGGGTCCTTCAAGACGGTGAGGCGGCCTGAGGCCACATTCCCGGCGAGTCCTCCACCCACCCGGTACCAGAGGCGAATCTCACGATCCAGCGGTGGGATGGCCGCCAGGGCGATGGCGCGATCTGCCAACCCTCCCTCTGCCTCACGTCGGCGCAAGGCAGGGGCAAACGTGACAGTGCCAGAGTGCCGGTCGGCGACGAAGACGGTATCCTCCGGCTGCACACCTGTGAAGTCCTCCACCTCCCGCCAGATGCGGTAGACCTTGTCCTGATACTCCCGTGCGGGCTCCCGGGCTTCCAGCTCCTTCCGGGGAATCTCCACGGCCACGATCAGTTCGCTGCCGTCTGGCAGAGGTGCCACCAGAGGGTGCCGCCGCGTTCGCAGTGTGAGTCCCGGCTGCCCGGTGCCCCGCCCCGCCAGC
>JBGGMQ010000389.1:0-3965 GCA_041287975.1 Verrucomicrobium sp.
GCACGTGGTCCACGTGATCGGCGAAGGTGATGGCGCGGTCGTAGCGGCCGTCCCTATCGTCATCGATGAGTTGCTGGATACGCGAGAGCGGGGGTTGACCGGGGCCGGCGCCGAGCGGGTAGTCGATCATATCCGCCACAAACATCCGCCCCTGGGCGTCCCAGCAGACTTCCACCGGATCCCTCACCAGCGGCTCTGCGGCCACCAGTTCCACGTCATACGGGCCGTCCAGCTCGATCGACTTCCGCGTTTCTTCCGGGGTCCAGGCAGCTTCGCGGCTCAAGCGCACGGGGATGTTCGTTCCGCCGGAGGCTGAAGCGGGGTTCCACGTTTCCTTGAACTTTCCAAGAGGGTGCAGCTCAAAGCGACGCACGAGCATCTCCGCACCCTCCGTCTGCAGGCAAATGCGGCCGAAGGCAGGCTTGCACTCCAGGGCCTCATTCACCTCCACGCCGTTCACCAGATAGGTCAGCTTGTCCCCTTGGGCGATGACTTCCATGCGCGTCCATTCGTGAAACTTGGACTGCACGTCCTCCTTGCCATAGAAACCGGCTTTGTCGGCCCAGTCGGGATCGCGCTTGGCCCAGTTGAGGCGCTTGGGTTTGCCGTCAGCCCCCATGAGCAACCGCTCAGCGCCACGCTTCCAGATCAGCTCGCCATCGCGATCCTTGACCTGCTCGCCAATCATGGTCGTGGGCACCAGGGTGCCGTCCTCCGCCTTCCCCGGCAACACCAGGATGTCCCCAGTGCCGCCTTCAATGATCTGCGCCTCAATGCTGGCCAGCCAGGTGCCGCCCACCGACCCCTCAGGGCCGTGGCCATGCACCAGCACACCATTGTCGCGCGCTTTGTTTTCCCTAGAACCCATGGTAGGCCCGGGGAATTTGTACTCGATCACCAGATGGTAGTCCTCATAGTCCGCCTTGGTGGCGAGGTAGCCGAAGCCACGACCGCTGATCTTGAGCTGCCCGTCCTCATTGAAGGTCCAGACCTGCTCCGGTGGGTCCTTGAGTGTCTGCTTCTGGCTAAGATGGTAGGTGACGCCGCCAGACTTGACCATTTGCAGGAGGTCCACCGGGGTCGCAGGCTTCTCCGCCGCAGTGAGGGAGGGCAGTCGAAGGGTCAGAACAAGCAAAACCGGAACGAGTGTACGACGGAAATTCATGGCAGCGAAGAATACGCGGGATGCGACAAGAGTATTACCCACGATCCAACAAAGTCCCCTACAATTCTGCCTGCGACTGCGCCGATTGTGCTCCAAACCCCTTCCACATGAGGGATAGACCGCATTTTCGCGGCAACTGCACCAGCATACCCGTTCGCGGATTTCTGACCCTACATGATACTTTTGTAACGCACCCCCAAGCACCCTCCGGATGCAGGCTGCAAATTCCTTTCGACAGTCCAACACCCAATTCGCTAAGTTTGCAGCTGAACATTGCTCCGAGTGAACCTCTCCCGGCATCAGCCCATGAAATTCCTTCCTGGCATCCTTGTTCTTGTTCCGTTTATGCTAATCGGTCAGCTGGCCATGTCACAGGAGGCCGCCGCATTTACAGAAGATGTCACCTACCTTCTGAACCAGTGCGAGACCCAGGCAGGCGACCTTCTCCGCAAAAAGGGAATCGATTGGGCCGCCGTCCGGGCCGAGTTCACCAATGAAGCGGAAAACGCCACCACCGATGACCAGAAGTACAAACTGGTGTCGCGCCTGCTGAGCCGCCTGCAGGACGGACATGCAGGCATCATGGAAACAACGTGCAAACCCGCGGATGAGGCCAGGGGTCGTCGTTTTACAGGTCCCCGGGTGCAGTTGGTGACGAGTGGGAACAAAGTGCTGGTGCGCTCCGCTTTTAAAGACGCTGCTGAGGCGGGTCTCAAAGCGGGGCAGGAAGTGCTCACGCTGGATGGCACCCCGGCACGAGCCTGGCTGGACAACCAGATCCCAGTGATGCAGGCACGGGGCAGCAGCTTTTCCACCCCGCACCAGGCGCTGTATGCGGCCTGTCACTGGGGCCTCGCCGACTGGGAAGGCACCACCATCGCCTTCGAGGTAAAGCTGCCTGATGGCACGACCAAGGTGATCAAGAGGGTGCGCAATGGCGGCCCTAACTTTGCCCCCTACGGGCCGTTGTTCCCCCCAGCCAATCTCCAGTACCTGGGCAGGCAGAGCTACGGGGTGACCAAAGAGGGGCTGGGCTACATTCATCTGCGAGACATCCCTGGGACCCTGCCCGACCAGCTTGACCAGATGCTCAAAGAACTCGGCAACGTTCCTGGCTTGATTCTGGACATGCGTGCCAACGGCGGTGGCGGCTGTGACCACCGCGCCGTCTTTGGCCGCTTCCTGGTGAAGGGCAAGGCTTGGGGCTCGTATGAAGGACTGAGCGACACCCCCTACACTGGCCCCGTGGTGGTGATCATCGATGCCGGGGTCCGCTCTGCGGGTGAGACCGTCAGCGGCATGCTCAAGGAAGATGGCCGGGCCTATGTCATCGGCGACAGCCCCACGGCAGGCACGTCATCCCAGAAGACTGAGGTCAAGACACCCAGCGGCTCCTTCAAAGTCCGTTTTTCCGTCCGCAGCAACATGGCCCGCTTCAACAAAGGTAAGGGCATCGAAGGCATCGGCGTGCCGCCTCATGAGGTCGTACCCGTCCAAGCCGCAGATCTGCTCAAGGACGAGGACACCCTAATCAAGCGAGCCACCGAACTGCTTCGGAGGGGCTTTCCTGCTGGGGTGGTGGATTATCCGGGGCGGTGACGGCCTCCTATTTGAGGAAGTTGGGAAAGAATTATGGATTTGTGGTTACCGTTAACTTCATGAACTTGTTGCCGCCTTCGACGATGGGCACCTTGAACTCATGCACCCCATTGGTTCCAGTGTCAGCCACAGGCGCCCAAGAATCTGCAGCCAGAGAAGGACTCGCCATGGCTCCATAGATGACACCCGTCACACCGGCAGGAGCCGTGAAGCGGATGACAAGGTGGCCATCCTCCACCACAGGCTGCGGTGTCTGCCCCGCACTGTTCTGTTTTGGGTGCAATGCAAAGGCATATTCTATCAGGTTGACCAAGCCATCGCCATCAAAGTCGAAGAGATCAGCAGCGTTGCCAAAGTTACTAGTCGTACTGAAGTGTGTCTGCCGCCAGCCTTGCTGAGCGGTGATGCCAGATCCTCTTAGCGTGATCTGAAAGGCACCTTCGTCCGGATCATTGCTCCCCAACGTCAATGTTGAGTCGCGGGTTCCGTTTGCCTGAGGCGTGAATGTTACCGTGAAGGTGGTGCTCCCGCCTCCCGACACTTGTGAGGCTGGCATCTCAGTGACAACGTAGTCCCCGTACTGGCCGCCACTCACCAGCGTTGACACTCCCGTCAGCAGGCCCTGATAGATGTTTCGCACCGTGAAAGTCTTCGTCACTGGCACTCCCACGACGGAAGAACCAAAATTCACCGCGCTTACACCCGAAACCATCTCGCCACCGGCAGCCTCTTCCACGACCACTTCGGGAAGAGAATAATCGTAAGCCTGCTTGGTCTCGTGAATCCCGGAACTTTTGTTCCCGACTCCACCCAAGACCCGAGCTCGTCCGCGGATAATTCCTGATGAAGGCAAAGTCTGACCTCCAGTTTCCCATCCACCGGAAACGCGAGCGCCTAGCCCGAGGGACGACCACGTGGTACCGCCATCGGTGGAAAGGTCAAATTTGACGTATTGGGCCTCAGGAACGCTATTTCCTCGACGCCACCGCACCGTGTCTGGGACTGGAATGGAAATCACGTCAATGGGAGCATCCCCATGAAGCATCGCCAGATTTTGCCTTGCAATAGGATTAAAAGAGCTGAACGAACCTCCCACTAGCATACGCCCCCAAGGAAGGAGTGTGAGACTGGTGATAGATCCTTGCAGATTCCGGGCAGCAAGCAAACGAATGCTGGAAAGATCGGGAAGGACTTGAACCAT
>JBGGMQ010000390.1:0-4278 GCA_041287975.1 Verrucomicrobium sp.
TAAGGGGCCGTATCCGGTCCGAGATCAGGCGCAAAGGTGCCGAGAGCCCGCACCGCCTCGCGCCGGATGTCGCGGTCGGGATCGTCCATGAGCGTGGCCAGAGCCCCGGTGTCGACATAACCCAGCTCTTCCCAGGCCCACAGGGCATGAATACGGGTGTCGCTGGACTTGTTCTCGTCGTTGGCAAGAGCCTTCAGCGTGGGGATCTGGTCGGTCGCCTTGCGCAGCACCAGTTGCTGCCAGGCTGTGTTCTGCGCCCACTGGCTGGGGGACTCCAGGTACAGCAGCAGATCCTCTGTCGGCATCTTCGTCATGTCTGGCACCTGGGCGGGCTTTTGATCCTGGTGGCGGATGCGCCAGATGCGGCCCCTCGTCTTGTCGCGGTCAGGGTGATTTCTGGGAACCTCGTTGTGGCTGATGATCTTGTTGCACCAGTCCACCACGTACATGCTGCCGTCAGGACCGAAATGCACCGCGATGGGGCGGAACCATGGATCGGTCGTGGTCATGAAGTCCTCCTGCTTCTGGAATTTATACCCTGAACCCTCCACCTCTGCCCTCACGGCCTGGATCCGGTTGGTGATCGGGTTGGCCAGGTAGAAGATGCGTGATTTCCCATCGCCCGTGTAGGCCGCAGGCCAGTCATTGTCCTCCTTCAGTGCCAGCCCGGACAGACCGGTGCCACCCATCTGAGGCGGGCTTAGCGACGGGGGCTGGATGGGCGCATAGGGCCGCAGCTTCTGACTGCCCACGCCGGGGACGTGTGTGCCTGGGCGGAAGGGGATCACCGGGTAGCCCATGTCATTGGCCTCCTGCATGAACATCTCTCCCGTACGATCCACGACGAGTCCCCAGATGTTGTTGGGCCCGCTGGACACCAGTTGGAAGTCAGATCCATCCGGCCGCATGCGCGCCAGTTTGCAGAAGCTGAAGGGCGTGCTCGGCTGCTCAATGGCAGAGAACAGGCCGCCCGTCGTCAGAGGCTTGCCATCGGGGCGTTTCACATCGCCATGGTTGAAGGCACCCTGCGCCAGATAGATCCAGCCACCGGGACCAGGTGTGAATTGATGCGGGAAGAGATGCGAGTCGTCAATGCCGAAGCCCGTGAGCATCACCTCATAGCCATCGGCTTTGCCGTCGCCGTCCTTGTCCCGGTAGTAGCGGATGTCGGGGCCGTGTTGCGCATAGACGCCGTCGCCCCAGGGCAGGATGCCCAGCGGAATGGCCAGCCCATCGGCAAACACCCGCGGCTTGGCGGGGCCGGGGCCATAGGAGTTGTCAAACACGAGCAACTTGTCCCGCCCGCCTGTCTTGTAGAGTGCCTCGGCGAAGGGGCGGTTCTCATTCGCATCCACGGGGTAGTCCAGCGCCGTCATGCTCCACATGCGGCCGGCATGGTCCCAGGCCACCGTGATGAATTTGCCAATGCCCTCACTCTCGGCGGCCACGAGTTCTACCTTGAACCCTGGGGGAACTTTGAAGGAGGCCAGTTGCTGTTCGGGGATGAGGACGCCGGTGTTGACGTCATTGTAGCTGATGTCCCGTTTGAGTTTGTCTCCGGTGGGCTTGGCAGGCGCTGCAGAGAGTTTCGCCTTCATCCCGGCATAGCCACCGAGCTTTTCCCAAGTGGTCGCGTCTTTGGTTGCGGGCAGTTCTTCCAGCAGCACCTCCTTCACCTGCACCAGGGCCTTTCCCCCGCCGTGCACCTGAATGCCGATGTGGCCATCCTGCGCGATTGTCGTGTCGGCCTCGGTGTAGTCCAGGGCAGGCACGCCATTGATCCATGTCTGAAGTCGTGGCCCCTCCGCGCGGATGCGGTACTCATTCCAGTCGCCCTTTTTCACGGCAGCGTTCACAGCGGCTGCGTCTTTGGAATCTCCGATCACCTTGTTGCGGCGGGACTCATCGTAGAGCTTGCCCCACCAGCCTTCACCGGCATCCACCTGGTACCCGCTCATCTCACTGTTGCCCGGTACCCGCACACTGCGGATCTGCACCCCGCTGTTGATGAAGCCCTCCGTGCCCGTCACCTTGATCTTCAGCGTCAGGTCAAAATTGTGATAGAGCTTCGTGGTCGCCAGGAAGTCGTTGTGCGTCACTTTCTCCGTCAGCGAGCCGCCAGTGATGAGACCGTCTGCCACCTTCCAGAGCTTGGCGTCGCCCTCCCAGCCGGTCAGAGTTTTGCCGTCGAAGAGGAGAACTGGATCTGCAGCTTGCAGAGGGAACTGCAGTATGGCTGCCGGGAGGGACAGGCAGAGGGAGAGAAGAAAAGTGCGGGTGCGGCTCATGGGCGACAAACGGGATCGGAGGGAGGAACGGGCGACAGCAAGGTGGGGCTAATCGTGTCACGGACTAAACGCGCCGGGAAGCTTTCTTTCCATGGCTGGAATCCACCGGCGGAAGATGGATATGCAAAGCTAGTTCCCTGCATCTTGGGAGGGGATGGCAGTTGAGGCTTCACATTGATTCCTCTTCAGACAGATTCTCCTGTCCACAATCGGTCCCCGTGGACTCTACGTTTCGACTGCCCGCCCATGCACATTCCCTTCCACTCCCTCCTCAAGTTTGTCACAGCCCTAGGTGTGTTCATCCTGGGACTCGGCTCCGTCTCGGCTGCCTCCACGTCTTATGATGTTGTTGTCTACGGTGCGACGCCTGCCGGGCTGGCCAGCGCCATCACCGCCGCGCGGGAAGGGGCGAGCGTTGTCGTCGTTGAGCCCACCCAGTGGATCGGCGGCATGGTGACAGGAGGTTTGTCCTCCACGGACCTGGGGCGGCAGGAGGCCATCGGAGGGTTTGCCCGCGAGTATTTTGCACGGGCCGCCGCTGTCAAACCCGGCACCCCCATGTGGTATGCAGAGCCGCATGTGAACCTGGCCACGTTTGAGGCGATGGCCAAGGAAGCCGGCATCCACGTGGTGAAGGAAAAGGCATTGCAGGCGGTCGCCAAAGAGGGGCGTCGCATCACCGCTCTCAACACCACGGATGGCCAGACCTTTGCCGGCAAGATGTTTCTGGATGCCTCCTATGAAGGGGACCTCATGGCCGCGGCAAAAGTAAGCCATGTGGTGGGGCGTGAGAGCCGTGCCCAGTACAACGAGACTCTGGCGGGTGTGCACCCGATGCCCGTTCGCCCTCATGCGGCCGATGTTATGGGCATCGCCTGCAAGTGCGTCGGTGGCACGGGCCCACACTACATCCATGGTACGCCCTGCCAGCTCTCAGCCCGCGATGCCAACGGGAAGCTCCTCTTTGGCGTGACCGAACTCAAAGGCAAACCCGGTGATGCAGACAATCTCACCCAAGCCTACAACTTCCGCGTCTGTGTGACCCAGCGGGAGGACATACGACTTCCTTTTCCAAAGCCAGCAGCCTACGACGCCAGCCGGTATGAACTGCTCTTGCGGCTCATCCTGGCTTATCCCGAGGTGGCGTTTGGCCGACTCGTTCACCTGGGCAGCATTGGGCATGGCAAGGTGGATCTGAATGCGCAAGGCCTCTTCTCCACGGACTATCCCGGTGGCAATGTCGGCTATCTGGAAGGCGATGCTGCCACGCGGGAGCGCATCTGGAAAGACCATGTGAACTATGTGCAAGGCTTTCTCTGGTTCCTGGGCAACGACTCCCGCGTGCCGGAGAAGTTGCGGGCTGAAACCCAGTCCTGGGGCCTCTGCAGAGATGAGTTCACTGACAATGACCACTGGCCGTATGCGCTCTATGTTCGTGAAGGTCGACGCATGGTCAGCGACTTCGTGCTTACCCAGCGGGATCTGCAGCGCGAGATCATCAAGCCCGACACCATCGCCATGGGTTCCTTCGTGATCGACTGCCACATTGTGCAGCGCATTGTCACGGAGGACGGCCATGTCACAGACGAGGGTTCCTTCCAGGATGCGCCTGTGAAGCCCTATCAGATTCCCTATCGCTCCCTGGTACCGAAGAAGTCGGAGTGTGAAAATCTCCTCGTACCCGTGTGCCCCTCCGTCTCGCACATCGCCATGTGCTCCATGCGCATGGAGCCCGTTTACATGGCCATGGGGCAGGCGAGTGGCCTGGCCGCCGTCATGGCCGTGAAAGGAAACCAGGCCGTCCAGGACATCAGCGTGCCCGCTTTGCAGGCAAAGCTGCGCGAGAAAAAGGCCGTGCTGGAGCTTCCCAACATTGCCGTGGGCCCGGCATCTGACGAACTCCCCGGCATTGTCATGGATGATGCCAGCTCGGAGTACACAGGCTCCTGGGTCTCCAGTGGCTACGGCGCCCCCGTGGATGGCAGCAGCC
>JBGGMQ010000391.1:0-4653 GCA_041287975.1 Verrucomicrobium sp.
ATTTTTACGATCTCGGCATTCGGATCTGCCACGTTCAGTCGTAGCCATTCCCGCATCTCGTTCTCTACGGGTGTGGGCTCGGGCCGCACCACTTTCTTCACTTCGATGGCAGGGGGAGCGTCGCGGTCTCGGTCGTGGTCCGCAGGCTGAACCGTTGCTTGATCTTCTTGTAGTTGAGGGCGGGTGGAGATTTGGGACAGAGAAGGCACCTCCATCTCAGCCTGGGTAGGGGGAGGGGTGCGATTGTCGTACCATTTGAGGACCTCCAGGCCGATCAAGCCCAGTAGAACCGTGGTGACACAGGCAATCGAGAAGATCAGTGCTTTCATGGCTATCGTGCGAGGCCTTGGTTTCGATTGAATTCCCTACAATCAAGTATCTATCGTTCAATCGTTTGTCGCAAGCCTCTGGAGAGACAAAAGACTGGAAGGCGGGGAGGGATGGAGGGATCCGAGGAAGGCGAGCAAGAATGACAGGTGTCAGCGAAGCTCGAGCCGCTATTTTTTTGTGGCATTGCAAGCCAAAGCAATGACCACCCTCCCATATTGCGCCCAACACGTGGCTCCGACTTGTCGGAGCTTTGGAGTGCGGTGAGAATCACCGCTTTGGGAGACCTTGAGACTTCGGGGCGGTGACCGATCGCAGCGGAGGGACTGCATTGGTGGCGAATGACGTTCCCGAGCCAACCATTTCCTCACACGAAGACACAAAGACACGAAGGTAGGATGGATTACTGCGCTAAAAGTGTGCCTGATTGATGAATTGAAAGAAACAGAAACTCCTTTGTGTCTTCGTGCCTTTGTGTGAGGCATAGGGTTGTCCGCTATTCGCCGTCAGACGGCGGTTGTGCAAAAAAAGCAAGCCGCCGCTCCCTGGACTGGGTGGGCATTGCTCAGGGGTAGTTCGAGTGTCCCACTCGTTCAGTCGCACGTTCCCGACCTCTGGTTCCTTCTGTCATACTCTCGTGGGAAGGGGGTGTCTCTTGCTTCGCTGGAACCTGTCGCGATGGCTCACCCATCTCTACGGGTTCTCCGTTTTTTCCTTGGCAGTGTGTGGGAGATGCTTTCTATTCCCTGCCGTACTTTTGCCCAACTCCCAATGAGCGACTCTTCCTCTGCCTGCCCCCAGTGCACCAGCACGGACCTGCGTGATGCCCAGCCCTTCAAGCGGCACGTGAACATCTGGGTTTTCTTGTTTGGAGGCTTTCTCATGTCACTGCTCTGGAGCGGCAGCCACAAGAAAGAGGTGCGTTGTGGAGGCTGCGGCCACGTCTTTGAGCAATCCAAGGGGCGTTCCAAAGTGGCCAGAGTCTTGCTGTTGGGGTTGATCCTCCTGACGTTGCTGAATATTCTGGCCCAGTACTATGGGTGGCTGGAGTGAGGGCGGCTGCGCAACCTATGCACCCGCCACTTTACTTGAAGGGGTCAATTGCCTGGTATTATAGATGCAAGCGATTCCTGACTCCTGAATGAAAGCCATCTTCTTTCCTCCGCTGGTGGCGATGCTGGGTTGGTTCGCGATACCAGCGCTGGTCCTCTGGGAGTGGCGCCAGTCTGAGGTGGTGATCAATGGCCAGCTTGACGACTCTCCCTATCACGCAGCAGGGTTCATGATCATCTTTTCGCCATTTGCGTTCCTGCTGTTTTTACTGGCGCATGTCATCGTCTTCTATGTCGGGCGCTGGACTGGAAAGCCGGTTTGGAGTCTGTATTTGGTGGGATATGCGCTGCTGATTCTGGCAATGGTTGGCTACAATACCTGGGTCTACTCCTGGGAGTTGGTTGGGACTATGATGATGATGATCTCCGCAGTGCTGGGTATCTTTGCGGCTCCAGTTGTGCTGACCACCTGGCTGGTGGAGCGGGCGGATCGTAACTTCAGCTGGAAGGGGCGCGAGGTGCGCTAAAGGTATTGTCAAAGCATGGCATGCGTTAGCTGACCACTCGTACAGATCACCCGTCGGCGATACAGCAGAATCATTGACAATCTGCGCTTCGGGGCTGAGTCCATCAAGATCCCATGAATGCCGAACCCTTGCCCACCCGAGACATTCTCTGTTTCGGTCTCATTGACGATGCGATGGCCAACCGGATCATCGCTCAATTGCTCTTTTTTCAGGGCAAAGATGCCAGTGAGCCTGTGACCCTCGTCATCAATTCACCGGGCGGGCAGGTTGCTGCTGCTCTCGCGATTCTGGACAGCATGGAACTCGTCACGACTCCCATCTGGACGCGCGCATTGACCCAGGCTTGTGGCGTGGCGCTGCTCCTGCTGGCCGCTGGAGAGCGGGGGCACCGCGTTGCGCTTGAGGACTCCTATCTCAATCTCTCGCCTGCGAAGTACGACCGGACCTCACTTGAGGGCAGTGACTATGTCAAAACGTTGAACCTAAAACTGAAGGAGAAACTGGCCAGCATGACCCAGTTGACGATCGAAGACGCTGATAGGGCCTTTGACGTCGGTCGCGACTTTGAGGCGGAGGAGGCTGTCGCGCTGGGGATTGTGGATGCGATTGCAGAGAGGTGAGGGAGGGGCATCTTCAACTTTCCAAAGAAGGCATGAAATTTCCTAAAACTCCATGGCTCAAAGAACTGTTCGTAGTTCAAGCTTTAGCTTGCTCAGTCGCACTGTCTGTTGCCATTGCGGTTTCAACATCTCCCAGTTTTTCAAGCCGCGGCGAAGCTGCATTTGGTGGGGAGCGCAGGCGCTCCTGGCGCTCTCAAGGCTGGTGTCTTGTGTTTCCGCGTAGCGGCAGTAGTTCGGTTGTCCCAACCGTTCAGTACGCCTGACTCCTGAGATCCTCTCTGCCAGCCTCGTCTGTGGCCTTTGCACTGGCTTTCCCGCTTCGCTCCCGCCCCGGCTGGGACAGCCGGCCTACCCCTGACCTCTTCTCACCCCTGTCTCACAGGCTGGGTGCGCCGAATTTATTCGGCGGATGCTCGACGGGAGTCGCTCGTTGCTGGCATGAATGTCGGCGCATCCAGTGGATGAGTCGGCAGCGAAGCGGGGGTGCTTTGTCTACGGAGGCTCTATCGTGCCAAAGCACATCCTCAAACTTCTGGAGGGTGTTCACCAGGAGCGCAGAATTTATTCTGCCCGCAGCCCTCACCGCGCCCTGAGCAGAATAAATTCTGCGCTCCCAGTGAAGGCGCTCTGTGGGTTGAAGGAGGTGTCCTCGTGATCAGCATAAGAAAGTGCAATGTACCCCTCATGTTCCCGGCAAGATGCCGGAAACGGCAGGCCAGCGGCGTCCGCTCCCCAAGCTACGGAACTGCGCCGCAGAGGCGTGGCATTGGGGGAGTGTAGGCGGCCCGCCTGCGGCAAGGGCGGCCCGCCCGCAGCTCAGTCGCATGGAGAATAGAGCATCAAACTCGGAACGACCCTGACGTTTCCGGCAGGATGCCGGAAACAGCACGCTGGAAGCGCGCGGTCCCCAAGCTTCACTGCTGCGGATCTTGCATAGTTTATTCTATCCTGGCAAAGTTCACTACCCCTATGCACATTCCTCCCAACGGCGTCATAGCATCTTTCATAGCGGCGCAGGTGGCTTGGTTCCTCGGCATCCTTCTCTACCGCCGCCGGGCGGGCCGGGCATTCTCGCTCCTCATCTTCATCCATCCGAAGTCGTTTCCGGAGTTGTCGCAGTTCAGTTTCTACGAACGAGTGCGCCTGTTTGAAGAAGCCTGCAGTGCAGCATCTCGGTCCTGGCGCTGGCTTCCTCCTGCACTCGTGTTTCTGGTCGGAACAGCAGTGGCAATCGCCTTTGGCAGGGTAACTGCAACTGGACTAGGGCTTGGTGCCGAGGGGGGCGTGTACTCCCTGGCGAGCGGCGTTTTTGCCTGGCTGTGCGCGATGTTGATCCTCTGGCTGATGGCAAAACTCTCCGTCTGGGGCGTCAGACCCTTTTTGCGCCGGGCGATTGCCAGGGCTGGTGCTGCAAAGTAGGCTGCTTTACTCGCTATGGAATGGCGGCTTGTGTCTCTGTGTGGCGGCAGCAGGCAGTAGTTCGGTTGTCCCAACCGTTCAGTACGCCTGACTCCTGAGGTCCTCTTTGCCAGTCACTTCTCTCGCCTTTGCGCTGACTATCCCGCTTCACTCCCGCCCCGCCCCGGACAGTCGGCCTCCTGACATCTCCTCACTCAAAGGGACCAGGGATGAGTCGGCCGTGAAGCTGGGGTGCTTTTTCTACAGAGGCTCAATCGTCCATAGCGCACCCTCAAGCTTCTGGAGGGTGTTCACCGGGAGCGCAGAATTTATTCTGCCCGCAGCATCCATCGCGCCCTGAGCAGAATAAATTCTGCGCTCCCAGCGAAGGCGCTCTGTGGGTTGAAGGAGGTGTCCTCGTGATCAGCATAAGAAAGTGCAATGTACCCCCAATGTTCCCGGCGAGCCGCCGGAAACCGCAGGCCAGCGGCCTGCGGTCCCCGAGCTACGGAACGGCGTCGCAGAGGCATGGCATTGGGGGAGTGTAGTCCGGGCCTGCCGGGACTGCGGCAAGGGCGGCCCGCCCGCAGCTCAGTCACATGGAGAATAGTACACCAAACTCGGAGTGACCCTGACGTTTCCGGCAGGATGCCGGAAACAGCACGCTGGAAGCGCCTCCCCAAGCTTCAATGCTGCGGAGTGATCAAACTGGCGTGTAAGATCGACGTG
>JBGGMQ010000392.1:0-3924 GCA_041287975.1 Verrucomicrobium sp.
CCCGGTGTCCATGAAAGAACTTGTAGGCAGGCCCAAGGCGTCGGTCGTCAATGAACTCGACCACCGAGTAGAGGTCATCCAGCCGGTTTTCCAAAGGTGTGCCCGTCAGCACGAGGGCGAAGGGGGAGCGCAGGCCTTTGATGATACGGCTGGTCTTGGCCTCCCAGTTCTTGATCCGCTGGGCTTCATCCAGAATGATCAAATCCCAGGTGGTTCGCTCAATGTCGAGATAGTCCCGCAGCACCTGCTCATAGTTGCAGATCGTGAAAAACGATCCTCCTTGATATTGATCGGTGCGTTCAGAAACCTTGCCGGAAACGATTTGTGAACTGCGGTCTGAGAACTTCTCGATCTCAAGCACCCATTGGGATTTGAGCGAGGCCGGACATATCACCAGCACCCGTTGAATGTTGGCGTGGCGGGCCAGGAATTCTGCCACACCTACTCCCTGGATGGTCTTCCCCAAGCCCATCTCATCCGCCAGTACAGCTCGACCTCTACCTGCTGCGAAGGCAATACCATCCAGCTGATAAGGCAGCAACTCGGTCTTCAGCAGGGACGCCCGCAAGGGATGCGTCGCCGGAGACTTGCGGATCTCTTTGACCAGCGTTTCCAGGCGATACTCATGCAACGTCTGCGAGAGAACTTCCTCCGCGTCAGGATACACCACGGGGGCCGCGTCCAGCTGGATGAGCTGCCGAAGCAAATCGTACAGCTCGATCATGTCCGCAGCAGTGCTGGCAAAGCGCGTCTTCCAGGGTTCGAGGAGCTGCGCTACGTCAGCAGGTAGCTTTGAGGGAAACTCCACTCCCAGCCGCAGGTCGCCATCATACCGGGCATACACGCTGATGGCCTGCGGTTTCCAGGGACGCTTGAGAGTGCGGGTGTCGAACTTCTTGCTGACCCAAGTCTGCACCGCGAGGACATGCTTGCAGGTGCCCAGCCGGTTTTTCCGGAAGTCGGGGCAGGCACAGTAGCTCTGGCCGCGTTCCAGGCCACGCAGCCCTACGCGATAGCATTTGCCGGAGACGGGATTAGTGACCGTGTAGTCGGTCCAGGCCTGCGTCTTGTCAGCAGGCTTGATTTTCATCTTTTCCTCTGCGGCCCGCTTTTCGCGTTCAGCCAGGGCTCTTGCATCCAGTTGATGGGCAGGGACCAGTTCCCAGGGCACATCAAGGTCGGGCGGTGCCGCAGCAAGACCCAGCAGAGTCTTTTCCTCCAGGATCAGCGCCAGGGTTGCTCCCGTGAACAGGCTGCCTTCATCGCCCTCATGGCTGCAGGCGATCTGCAATTTGCTCTTTGCAAAAGGGTGCAGAGAAAGCGTGACCACCAGCGGTTCGGACTCTCCGTCTGAATGGGGATAGATCACCTGAAAATGCTCGTCGGTGAAGTGGACTTGCTCAGCGATATTGATGTCGACCGCGCCACCTTTGATCAGCCACTCTGTCCCGCCTTGGCCCAGAAGTTTTGCGGCTTTGACATGGTTCAGGTGGGACAGCATGTCCCGGAGGGTGAGTTCTGAGGTTGGCTTGACCGGCATACAACCCGACCATTACGAGAATGCCGAATCTGTAAAGTCCACCGAAAGCCAACTGTCAGATTCTTGAGACTGCGGGCTTATCGTGCGGGCTGGGTGGCATAGGCCACCTCATAGCCGAGACTCAGGGCAATGTTGGCGACGCTCTGGACGCGACCGAAGGGGGCCATTTCATCGGCATGGATGATGAGCTGCCGGGTCTCGTTCTTTTTTTCTTCCAATCCCTTTCGCATATCAGCCAGGGTTACCGGCCGACCTTCCAGGTAGAGGGAGTTTTCAGAATTGGCGGTGACCGTAGCGACAAGAGGCTGGTGGAAGTCGCGAAGCGGGAAACCGCTTTCAGGAAGCTTCACACTGACCCCGCTCTGAATGACGAAAGTCGAACCCAGCAGGAAGAAGATCAGCAAAATGAGCAGCACATTGAGCACTGGACCCAAATAGAGCCAGAACGTCTGTTTGGGCAGATGGCTCTCAAGCTTCATGACGGGACGGCTCGCCAGAGGGCGTCCAGACTTCAGGCATTTTTGCCCATCTTGCGTACACCCGCAGTGGCTTCGCTCTGGCGAAACTCCACGATCTGTGCGCCGGAATCGGTCTTCTGAGTGACTTCCCGATTGTCGTCGAGGATGTTCACCATCTCAATGCCAGCGCGCTCCAGATCATGCATCAGGTGACGGGCCTTGGCGGCGAGAAAGGCGTAGAAAAGGTAGCTCGGAATGGCAACCACAAGACCCATCGCGGATGTCACCAGGCTCTGATACACTCCGCGCGCCACATCAGCAGGGGTGGCATAGCCATTGACGTTGTTGAGCTGGGTGAAGGTGTCAATCAGGCCTGCAATGGTGCCGAGCAGGCCGATAAGGGGGGCCGCGTGGGCGATGCCGTGCAACACGCTCAAATAGCGCTCAAGACGGGGCACTTCCAACTGGCCCGCCTCCTGGACGATCTCTTTGAGTTGCTCACGGGGCACATGGTGCCGGAGCAGGGCGGAGTGGAGCACGCGGCCCACAGGGACCCGGGTCGCCACGCATTCCTGAAGCGCTTCCGCGTAGTTCTTCCGCCGGATGAGACTGGCCAACCCCGCCAGAAACTCTCCCACATTCATCGTCGCCCGGTGAAAATAAGCCAACCGTTCCGCAAAGATGGCGAGGGCTAATCCGAAGCAGCAGAGCAGCAACCAGACCAGCGGGCCTCCTTTGGAAAGTAATTCGGGCATGTGGGGCGGAAGAGGAGGAAAGGGTGAAATCTAGAGGTGAATGATGCCCGTCAGGAGAGAAAGTGAGCCGCGGAACGGTGACTTTCAGTGGGGGAGACTCCCTGCTTTCGCAGGATTGACCGTAAAGCGTTTTTCATGCCGTGGCAATGCTTGAATTCGCAATCTCGGGCCATTTCTCCATAAGGTGTCGACGGGGCTTTCACGCCGTGGTGAGCACTTCCAGGCACAGTCCTACAGAGGGCGAAAGAGGGGCAGGTCCGGGTAATGCCGCTTCTGCAAAAAAGCTGCCGTCCGCAGGTAAAATCAACTCCTGGCGGGGTTTCTCAAAGACTTCCACCTCGCCGTTTTGACGTGAGCCAAGCCAGTCTCCCAGATGCAGGCGACCCTGCTCGGCGCGGAACACCGCCCGCCTGCCAAAAAAGGCGTACTCCAGCCCCAAGTCTTCCCGTTGGAGATGAACCTCGACGCTGCCCTCGGCAAAAGCGGCGACAAGCTCAAAGGTGCCGCACTCGACCTCCAGCATCAGGTGGTCTGCCACCAGGTGAAAGTGGTCGTTGTGCAGCCTGCCGCTGGCCGAGATCATTCGTGATGTCGGTTTCTTGGCGGGGAGAGGTAGGAGAGATCGGTCAGGGGGCATGGGGGTGCTCCTGTAAGTGATTGATATTATGGATTACTTAAATTTATCTGCAAGCACGATATTTTTGCATTCTTCCTGAGATTGGGTTGAGAGGCGCGATTCGGGGGAGGATGAGCGTCCATGCCGTTTGCCAGCGGCGTTCCCTGCATTACATTTGTTCTCAGGCCCCATTTTCAAGCCTTCCGCCATGCTCCTCATCATCGACAACTACGACTCCTTCACCTACAACCTCGTGCAGTACTTCGGCGAGATGGGGGCCACCATGGAGATCAAGCGGAATGACAAAGTGACGCTGGAAGAGATCGAGCAGCTTCGTCCGGATCACATTTGCATCTCACCAGGACCCTGCACGCCCAAGGAGGCCGGCATCAGCAATGAGGTCATCCGCAAGTTCGGCTCCTCTACGCCCTTGCTCGGAGTTTGCCTCGGCCACCAGTGCATTGGTGACGTTTTCGGCGGAAATGTCATCCGGGCTCCGCGGCTCATGCACGGAAAGACCTCGCGCATCCATCACACGCATGAGTCCGTATTCTC
>JBGGMQ010000393.1:0-3675 GCA_041287975.1 Verrucomicrobium sp.
AGGCGCGGGACGCCGGATCATCGCCCACCAGCACCACCGCGAGACCAGGCTTGTGCCCTTGGGCGGCCAGGGTGGCAATGTCCTGCTGGCATTCGGCCAACACTTTGGCGGCGACTTCGGGTCCATGAATCAACTGCATGAGACGAGGTAGCAGCGTGCCTTCCACTGTGCAAGCCGAGGTCTGCGAATTGCCCCTCCCCTACCTGAGCCAATCACCCCCCCGGCTCAGCACTCCTCGTGGGTACCTGCGCGCATCAGATTCTCCAGCCGGACCCGCTGCTGCTCACTCTCCTCTTCCGTCATCCTTCGCGGCACGGTGAACGGTTCGGCGAATTCAATCTCCACGCCAGAAAAGGGCATCGGCAGAAGGAACTGGTCCCAAGTCTTGAGCCGCAGAGCCCGGTCATACCGGACATGCACCGGCATGAGTTTGGCTCCGGTCAATTGCGCGAGCTTGATGACCCCCATGTTCATGTTGTAGCGGGGGCCGCGGGGGCCATCTGGCGTGATGCCGATGTCGTGGCCCGTTTTCACATAGTGGGCGAGCTCCACCATGGCCTGAGCCCCCCGCTTGGAGCTGGAGCCGCGCACGGGCTTGAGGCCGAATTCGGCACAGGCTTCGGCAATGATCTGCCCGTCCTTGCTGGGGCTGGTGAGAAACGCCCCCTCCTGGCCGGGAATCAAATTCTGCCGCAGCCAGGGGATGAGGAACATCCGGTTGTGCCAGAACACCCAGATGTGCCGCTCCTCCGTCGGGTAGGCCATGCCAGCCCGGTTGATGATGCGGTACCGCAAGGTATTGCCGATGGCACGGATCAACCATGCCACGGGACGACCAGGATTCTTGAGCCGGATTTTTGCCACTCGTGAATCTGGCTTAAATGTAATCCACCTCGTGGAGACGACGGGTCAGACCTGTCAGCTTCTCAAGTTGCGCCGCATACAGGGCCACAGCCTCGGGTTCAGGGCGGCAACGGGTGGACTCATCCAGCGTCACCAGGCGGTCTGTGAGCTCCTCGTACCGGCTGATCTTGCCTTCCTGCTTGAGCAAGGCAAACGCGGCTTGCAGGGCTGCGCCCAATGCCGCCCCCTCTGCCGTCGACAGTGTTACTACTTCCACGTCGAAGATGTTCGCCGCGATCTGGCGCCACACCGGGCTCTGGCTGCCGCCGCCCGTCAGGCGGATTTCACTGGGGGACAGCCCCAATTCGCGGAAACGCTTCAGGCCATAGGCCAGACCGAGTGTCGCTCCTTCCACGGCCGCGCGCGCCAGATTGGCCGGTGTCATGTTGTTGGTGCGAAGTCCGTGAAGGACGCCACTGCCATTCGGCAAATTGGGGGTACGCTCGCCGTTAAGATACGGCAGGAAAGTGAGGCCCTCTGCCCCGATCGGGGCGCTAGCCACGGCCTGTTCCAGTTCGGCCAGGCTCCAGCCAAACATGTCCCGCACCTGCTCCGTGACCACCGTCACGTTCATAGTGCACACCAGAGGCAGCCACTGGTCCGTGCTGTCGCAGAAGGCTGCCACTTCAGCCTGGCCGTCCACCACTGGAGCATCCGCCACGCCATAGAGCGTGCCGCTGGTGCCAAAGCTGGCCGTGACAACCCCGGGCCTCACGTTGCCGGTGCCGATGGCTCCCATCATGTTGTCGCCGCCGCCAGCGCTCACGATGACCGATTCCGAAAGGCCCCACTGACGGGCCAGATCGGGCCGCAGCGTGCCATGGACCTCATTGGAAGAACCGACCGGGGGCAGCATGTCGATCACTCGCGGGTCCACGAAGTCGGCGAGTTCCTTGCACCACTCGCGGGTGCGCACGTCGAGAAGAGCCGTGCCGCTCGCATCGCCGTACTCCATGCGCTTCACGCCTGTGAGCCAGAAGTTGATGTAGTCATGCGGGAGGAGAATGGTCCTGACCTTGGCAAACTGGTCCGGCTCATTCTGCTTCAGCCACAGAATCTTCGGCAGGGTGTAACCGGGAAGCATGGCATTGCCCGCGAGAGCGATGCAGCCGGGGTGACCGCCAAATTCATGGGCGATCTGCGCGCACTGGTCCACCGTGGACGTGTCGCACCAGAGCTTGGCAGGGCGGACCACGGCGTCCTGGGCATCCAGCACCACCAGGCCGTGCTGCTGACCGCTCACGCCGATCCCGGCAATCTTGGAGCGGTCCGCGCCCAGCTTTTCCAGGCACTCGGTGATGCAGCCGTTGATGGCGTCGATCCAGTCCTGGGGATGCTGCTCCAGATGACCGGCAGGCAGGCCCGGGATGAGATCGTATTCCCGCTTGGCGTGGGCCAGGATGCGCCCCGTTTCAAAGTCCAGGACGATGGCCTTGGAGCTCTGTGTGCCGCTGTCGATGCCGAGATAGTAGGTGGACATGGAAGGAAGGGTCTGAAAATGCGAAGGGCGAGGCTATAGCCAAGCCTGGAGCGGGTTGCCAGAAATCTCTTCTAGTCTGTTTGGTGGAGGCCGTCCAGTCCGCCAACCGTTCCTTGCCCGTATTCGAGTTCTACCCTATCCCTCTTCATCATGGTCACCAAACTTTTGCACACCCGCTAACGCGTCGCCGATCTGGACAAGACGATCTCCTTCTACAAAGACGTCCTGGGTCTGGAAGAAGTGCGGCGTCACAAGTCCCCACGTGGTTCCGAGCTGGTCTTCCTCAAGACTCCCGGTAGTGAGGAACTCATTGAAATCTGCTGCTATCCCGCCAGCGGCCCTGTGGTCATAGGCCCGGACCTGACCCACCTCGCCTTCGAAGTGAAGGACCTCGAGGCCTTCGCCAAACATGCGGCCGAAAAAGGCTACCCGCTCTCCGACGGCCCCACCCAGAGCTCCAGCGGCCAATTTGCCTTCATTGACGCCCCCGAAGGCTACGAGATCGAGCTGATCCAGTACGGATCTTAGGTCATACACGCGGTCCCCCCTCACTCCACAGGTTAGGTGCAGCTCAAAGAGTAGTTCGGTTGTCCCAACCGTTCAGTGCGTCTGCCCCTGACTCCCTCTCCGATAGCCACGACTAGCCCGAATTTCAGTTCACTTTCCTGCTTCGCTCCCGTCCCGGCTGGGACAGCCGGACTACTTTACTGACCCTTGCCGTTCTCGGCGAGCCGACGAGAAATACGGGCCGAAGACAAAGGACCTGAGAATTGCAAAATCAAACCCGGTGCGGATCCATCCGTCACCGGGTTTTCTTTGGGCCTCAGCCCCAAGGTCAGAAAACCTACCGCACCAACATCGTCTCTGTCGTCGTGGTCGAGCGACGAGCCGGGGTATGGTAGGTCGTCACCGAGCCGACGTTCGTCTCAACGGGGCTTACGGTCGTCCGGACGGTTTCCGTGGTGGTCTGAGTCGTCACCACAGGCGGTGGTGGAGTGGATTCGCAACTGCTCAAAACGAGGGCGACACCGATGGTGAGGGCGGAACAAATCAGTTTCATGGTTCACAGGGTTCTGGTTTCAGCGCCGCAAAATTGACAGCACGGCACTAGCACCCTTGGAGCCGCGACCGTGCCATGGAGCAACTCTATACCTAAGTCGTTCACTGTGAGCCAAAAAACCAATACCCCCGTAACCTCTCACGCAAAGCCTGCTTGCCGATTGCAACGGTCGCCCCTGTCACTGAAAGCAAGTTGCACGACAGGGTTGCGGAAGTGGCTGCGTTGTAAATGC
>JBGGMQ010000394.1:0-11959 GCA_041287975.1 Verrucomicrobium sp.
TAAAGTCTGGCACTCCTTTGCTGGCGCTGCTGAGTTTATGCCATGGCGATCTAGTCCCCTCCTCCGCCACCGCCGCCGCAACCACCGCCTCCTCCGCCACAGCCGCTGCTGCCACTGGAGCAACCGCTGCTGCCACTGGAGCATCCAGAATGAGAGTCACTGCCGCCATGGTGCCCTCCACCGTGACCGTGGTGACTGCTGGAGCATCCGCTGTCGCTCCCGCCACTGCTACTACTGCTGCACCCGCTGCCGCCGCAGCCCCCTGCGGTACTGCAACCACTACCATGACCACCGCCGCCGCCTCTGGCTTTTTTGAAGCCCCATATCACAAGGCCGACCACCACGATGATCATGAAGACGGCACCGCCGTCCGCGACCTGACGGGTGACGGCTCCGGCATCGACGCTGGCGGACAGTTGATCTCCGATCCAGGCAGTGAGGCCCACACCAGCGGTGAGACAGGCGGCCCAGCGAAGGCGCGGTACCCAGCGGCTCTTTGAAACTACCCAATGCTGGGCAGTGTTAACCCGCTGGAACTGCTGCTGCCGCCCGAATCTGATGTGGGAAGGGGGCCAGACGCTGGCAGACGGTGGAGTGCCGAAGGCGGCCTCGTAGGAGGCCAGGGTGCGCTCGTACCAGTCGTGGTATTTGTCATCCTCGCGCTGGCCGCCTTTGGTGGGGCCGTGATGGAGGGGCTTGCCGAGGATGTCACGGCAGAGGTCGTCCCAGTAGGACTCGGTGTAGACAAGGTGGAGGTGCCAGGCCTGGTCGACCTCGTCTGAGGGGGTGACGGGGTGGCCGGCCTTCATGGCGAGCCAGAGGAACTTTTTGTACTCCTGCACCACTGCGGCGGCGAAGGAGGGGTGCCAGGCGTTTTCCCGGGCGAGTCTCTGGGTGAAGCTCAGTTCGGCGTCCGCGGCGTCAAGCGGGTAGGCTTGGAGGGCGAGCCACAACGGGTCGTTGTTTGCCATCATGCGAGTTCAGGGTAATCGATGAATGCATGGAGGTAAATAGAATTAATTGGGGGAGGGGTGGACGGAGATGAAGGTTAACCACAGGCACAGAGAGTTTCGAATTCGGAAGTGGGATTTCGGAATGCGGAGTGGCGCAGATGTCCTGGGACGCTTGACTCGTGAGCCGACTGAAGTCGGTACTCCAACAGTTTTGGGGAGTATTGGGGGTCAGGGGTTGTTCGACTGACCCGCTTAAAAGCGGAACTCCAACGCTGGCTGAGAGTGTCTTGGGGTTAAGGGGAAGAGAAACGTGTTCGAGGAGCCGATAGGAAAGTGTGAGGCGGCCTTGTCGCCCACGGCGACGCCTTGGGGAACGGCGTCGCTGAACGGTTGGGACAACCGAACTACTCTCTGAATCCAACGCGGTTGGAGGAGCAGGCCTTTTTATCCACCCATTTCCTTGTTGAGAACGGCGGCGGCGCCGAGGGCGGGGATGTTGGCGTAGCGGTTGTCTTTGAGGAGCCGTTTGACGAGTTCCAGGCTGGCCTGGGCGTCGCCTTTGCGACGGCTGGTCTCGCTTTCATAGAGGGCGCAGCGGAGCTGGTCGCCAGGGGAATCGAACCAGGCGCGGGCGTGCTGGAAGAAGTCGGAGGCTTCGCGGTTGTTTCCTTCGACTGCGGAGAGGAGGCCCATGAGTTCGAGGAGATGCGGGCTGCGACGCTCCTCCGCAATGCGAAGGAGTTCACGACGGAACTTTTTGGCATCATGCGGAAGCAAGCGGGCGACGAGGCCGGCGTAGAGGGCGTAGTCCTGGTCGCGAGAATTGCCGGCGGGGATGGGGCGACGCTTGGGGAAAGGGCGGTAGAGAGGATCGCCGACCAGGACGGTCATCCAGGAGATGCCGGGGGTGGCGGCCCAGGCTGCCTCACCCAGCGTGGCACCGGAGAGGAGGCGGACGTTGAGGATGTCGAAATGGACGGTGAGGGTAAGATAGGGCTCCCAGACATTGCCCAGGGCTGCGGCGGCTCCTTTTTCCAGGAGGGGGCCGACCCAGTTGTCCGTCTTCGTGCGAAGGACACAAGAGCTGAAGGAGTGCAGGTGGCAGGCGATGGCGCCGGGCTTGAAGCGGAAGCTGGGCGAGGCGATGGCTCCAGTGATCTTGCTTGTGTACCAGCCGAAGTAGAGAACGGTGTCCGGCAGGGGCCAGGAGTCGCGGAAGACTTCGCGGTAGCGGTCCACCTCCATGGGGATGCCGTTGGTCTTGTAGAGTTTGACGCAGTTTTCCAGCCACTGCTCGCCTTCCTCATAGCCGCCATCCATGAGGGAGAAGTCGACGACGGCCCGTCCCCAGAGGCCGGTGCGCTCGGCTTTGATCGAGTCATCGATCATGCGGCGGACGGTATCGTCATCCGCAGCATCGAGACGACCGACGAGGAGCTGACCGCGGGCTTCCTGGCACTCGGGGAAAGGGACACCGCTCTTGTAGTAGCGGTTCTCCAAAGGGCCTTTCATGGGGCGCTGAATGAGGCCGAGGGCAGCGATCTCGCTATCGACGCTGGCTTCATCGACCTCGCCAACGGCGGGCTCCTTGGCATTGGGGATGCGGGAGACACGCAGGGGCATGCCGCGGATGAGGGCAACGACCTTGATATTCTGCCGGATGACCTGGGGCACCTGGGCGTATCTCTTGCCGGAGGGATCGAGGAGATCACGCTTCTCCATGACCCACCATTTCTTGTCCAACAGAACACGGAGGAGGGGCTCCCGGATGGTGCTCTCAAACGTTTCGCGGGAGATGGTCTCCTCAATGGGACACTTCAGCCCGATGACGCGCTCGGCGGGGATCTTGCGGGCAGCGGCGTAGTAGCGGGCGAGCTCCTCGGACCCGGCGAAGGCGCGATTGTAAATGACGAGGGTCTCGCTGGCGGGGTCCCACTGCTCCCGGGCGGTGGCGGTAGCTGTGGTGGTGCTGGAGGAAGTGGCGGGGCCAGCAGCCGAAGCAGCGCGGCAGGGGAAGGCGAACGGAAGGACCACGGCCAGACAACCCATGAGCCAGGTCCACGATGGACAAGGCACAGACGGGGAATGCGAGGCAGGCCCGGAGTTCATGATCGAATCGAAAGCGAAAACGGCGAGCGGCTACGGCCAGCCCAGCTTCAGGCCATCGTAGGCAATACGGACATCCTCCGGCAACTTTTGTTCTTCCGGCGCATGCAAAATCTCGCACTGAATGTGGGTGAACCACGTCTGGCGGGGGCCGACAGCGGCCCGGAAGGCGAGCGCTTCCTCGAAATTCATGTGGGTGGGGTGGGGCGTGTGCCGGAGGGCATCGACGATGAGGGTATCCACCCCCTGCATGAGCTCGATGGTACCGGGCAGGGGCTCCTTCATGTCACTCAGATACGCGCACAACTTCCGGCCCTGACGGGAGAAGAGGTAGCCCACAGTCTCGACCTTGCCATGGTGGACGGGCAGCGGAGTCACCAGAGTCTCCCCCAGCATGAAGGGGCCGGTGACAGGATGGGACTCGGGCTTGAGGTAGCCCCGGTAGCGGTTCTCGCCATTGAAGGCGTGCTCATACATGCGCTGGATGACGCCGAGACAGGCCGGGGTGGCATAGATGGGGATGACGGCGTCCTCTGGGATGCAGAACCGCCGGAGGTCATCGAACCCCGTGAGGTGATCCATGTGCGGGTGGGTGTAGAGGGCGGCATCGAGCTCCTTGAGCTTTTCCCTCAGGCACTGGGTGCGGAAATCCGGGCCGGTATCAACCACGAAGGTGAGCTCCGGCGTGCGCATGAGGATGGAGGAGCGGGAGCGCTGGTCCCGGGGATCTCTGCTGGTGCAGGTGGCGCAGTCACACCCGATCATGGGGATACCGACGGAGGTGCCGGTGCCGAGGAAAGTGAGGTGAAGCGAATCCATGTACTTGATTGAACTGCGAAAAAAGAGGCGGACCGAGGCCAGGGAGGACGGATCTGACGGAACCGGATGTGAGCAGAAAACGGGGCAGAAGTGTCTAAGGAATGACGGGGGAATAGCTATGAAAGCACTGAAGCTCGCGCTTGCCATCTCTTTGGTACTGAACCTCGCCCTTTGCTGGAAGGTGTGGTGGGAGCCGGGGGTGGAGGGGGTGAGAGAAGATTCTCCTGGAGTGAGTACGTCGGTCGGGAGCCTGAGCCGGGAGGAGATGGAGGTTGGCAGTGAGAATCTGGAGCCCTATCAGAATCTGAATGTGGCGGAGCCCATGCTGGCCCCCTCACTGACCTTCAAGGGAGCACAGTATGAGGTGGAGGAAAAGCAGGAGCCGCAGACGGGGAATCTTCGGGAAGTGGGGTGGGGCGGACGGGAACTGAATGAGGACTTGCGGGATGCGCGGGAGATGGACAGGCCCTATGCAGAACCTTTGCCGTCGAATCCTTATGCGGTGCCGCTATGGGAGCGGCGAGTGCCTTATCGGGAGGGGCAGATGGACAGGGTGTTGTTGTTTGATGGGCGTGGGGGGCGGTGATGCGGATACTGGATTCAAGATACTGGATACTGCATTAGAGGGCGCAGTGTTTTGGGTGGGGTCGGGCGACAACAGGCGGTTGGACGTAGAAGCGAGACGCTTCTTCCACACTGGTCGGGGGCTCCGGTGATGGTCCTGGATGGTTGGGTGACTGTCGCGGTCAGACGGCGATTCGGAGATCGCCGCTCCCTGGTCTGGGGTGCGCTCACCTCATGGGGGATGAGGAGGACCTTGAGTGCCGCAGGAGGTAGACCGCAGCAACTCCTTCGGAGTAGAACGTGTCTATGCGCACCCAAGGTAGACCCGCTCGAAGCTCGTCCAATCTGGGCTTGTAGCAGTATCCCCTTCGGGGAAGGGCTTCGAGTGAGCTTTTTGGGTCCCCTGGCGGCCACCTCAGTGGCACAGCCGTTGGTTTGATCTTCTCAAGTCTTGCGTCTCCCTTACGCGGCAGGCTTCAGGCTACGCAGGTAGGCGACGACGGCTTCGGCCTCGGGGCGTTGGAGGCGGATGGCAGGCATGGGAGGAAGAACGGGCTGGCCGGAGGGGCGTTTGCCGGTCATCATGAACTCGATGGCGACTTCGTCTGTGGGGAGGGTGGGCATGCCGGCGATGGGTGGCGCAACGGGGACCCAGGGCATGGGGATGGTGGGCTTGAAAGGGAGCTCGGTGCCCATGAGGTAGCGGGTCATGTCGAACTCGCCGGTACGGAGGCGCGGAGCATGGCAGTCGGTGCACATGCCAACGGATTCCACGAGATACTTGCCACGCTCAATCAAAGAAGCAGCGGTGTTAGTAGGCGCGCTAATCGTGTGAGCAGCGGGAACGGGAAGAGGTTTGCCAACGGTGGGCTCTGCAGCGGAGGCGATGGTCAGGCGGGTACCTTGAGTGATGGCAAGAATGGCGGAGCTGGCGATGGCAGCGATGACGAGGGCGTTTTTCATTTCCTTATGCGAGTGGGAGTTGTGTGCGTTTGCGAACTATGCATCCCTTGCCCCATGAGATGTGCCATGACCATGAAATGTGACAGGGAGAGGCAAGATTGTGGAGGAAAAACGATGGTTGAAAGGACGCTAGCGGGCGGGGCGATTACTTTTTTCCCTGTTTTCGCAGGGGTTGGAGCGTGCTTCTCTATTGACGCCACTGCCTGCCCTTCCCATCATCAGCGCTTTCTCTCACCTGCCCTTTTTTCAAGCCAAGCCAGTCCAGTATTCTTCCATGAGCACCGACTTCAAATCCGTCCTTGTCGAAAACCGTATCTTTGAGCCCTCCGCCGAATTCAAAAGCAAGGCGCGGATCAGCAGCATGGAGGAGTACCAGACGCTCTGGAAAGAGTCTGTGGAACAACCGGATGTGTTCTGGGCGCGCGAAGCGGCGGATCTGAAGTGGCAGAAGACGTGGGACAAGGTGCTGGACTGGCAGGCACCGAATGCGACCTGGTTCACTGGAGCGAAGCTGAACGTGGCGGAAAACTGCGTGGACCGCCATGTGGAAAACGGCCTGAAAGACAAGGTGGCGATCCTTTGGGAAGGCGAGCCGGGAGAAACGCGCAGCATCACGTACGGTGAGCTGCAGGATGAAGTGAGCCGTTTTGCCAATGTGCTGAAGGCCCGCGGCGTGAAGTCCGGTGACCGTGTGCTGATCTACATGCCGATGGTGCCGGAAGCGGCGGTGGCGATGCTGGGATGCGCCCGCATAGGTGCGGTGCACAGTGTGGTTTTCGGCGGGTTCAGCTCTGAGAGCATCAAGGACCGCCTGCATGACAGCGGCGCGACGGCAATCATCACGGCTGACGGCGGGTATCGCCGTGGCAAGATTGTCCCTCTGAAGCCGAATGTGGATGTGGCCCTGGCGGGGAACACGGCCGTGCAGAGCGTGATCGTTCTGCAACGCACGAAGCACGACATCGCGATGCAGGACGGTCGCGATGTGTGGTGGCACGATGAAGTGGCGAAGGTGGACGCGACCTGCCCCGCTGAAGGCTTCGACGCTGAGCACCCTCTCTTCATTCTCTACACGAGCGGATCAACGGGCAAGCCGAAGGGCATCCTGCACACGAGTGGCGGGTACCTGATGGGCACCTACCTGACCAGCAAGTACATCTTCGACCTGCGCGATGATGATGTGTACTGGTGCACGGCGGACGTGGGCTGGATCACGGGGCACAGCTACATTGTGTACGGACCGCTGTCGAACGGAGCGACGGTACTGATGTATGAAGGGGCACCTGACACGCCGCACCAGGGACGGTTCTGGGAAATCATTCAGAAGTACAAAGTGACGATCCTGTACACGGCTCCGACGGCGATCCGCGCCTTCATCAAATGGGGTGACGAATGGGTGACGAAGTACGACCTGAGCAGCCTGCGTCTGCTGGGCAGCGTGGGTGAGCCGATCAACCCTGAGGCCTGGATGTGGTACCATGAAGTGATCGGCGGCGGCCGCTGCCCGATCGTGGACACTTGGTGGCAGACGGAAACCGGCTGCATTCTCATCTCCCCGCTGCCAGGGGTGACCCCAACGAAGCCAGGGACGGCGACGCTGCCCTTCTTCGGCGTGGACGCTGCGATCCTGGATGAAGAAGGCAACGAAGTGGGTCCGAACGAAGGCGGCAAGCTGGTGATCCGCAAGCCGTGGCCCTCCATGCTGCGCACGATCTACGGTGATGCTGAGCGCTATGAGTCCACCTACTGGGGTGCCTATGACGGCATCTATCTGGCAGGCGACGGCGCACGCCGCGATGAAGATGGCTATTTTTGGATCGTGGGCCGCCTGGACGACGTGCTGAACGTGTCCGGACACCGCCTGGGCACGGCCGAAGTGGAAAGCGCGCTGGTGAGCCACGAGGCGGTGGCGGAGAGCGCGGTGGTGGGTCGCCCGGATGAGATCAAGGGCCAGGCCGTGGTGGCATTTGTGACGGTGAAGACGGGTGTGGACCCCACTCCGGCGCTGGCAGCCGAGCTGAAGAAGCACGTGGCGAATGTGATCGGCGCGATCGCGCGGCCAGATGACATCCGCTTTGCCGCGGCCCTGCCGAAGACCCGCTCGGGCAAGATCATGCGCCGTCTGCTGAAGGAGATCTGCTCCGGCGGCCAGGTGAAGGGCGACACGACGACGCTGGAAGACCTGAATGTGGTGGCAGCGCTGCAGGCGAGTGGGAAAGAAGAGGATTGAGTGCGGCGAGCTGCATGGCAGTAGATTGAAGTGATTTCGAGGAAAAGACCGCCTTCTGTTGTGGAGGGCGGTCTTTTTTTCTCACACGAAGGTACAGAGGCACGAAGGTACAGAGGCACGAAGGTTTGGGTCTGGGGTGGATGCCTAGGACGAGCGGGTGAGGAAGCAGGCACTCCCCTGCCCTGTTCCGACGAACATCTTTCGTGTTCGTCCTGACTTGCCGTGAGGGGTGGCTAGCGCCACATTCCTGGCGTGCTCGTTGAGACTGACACTGACAACACCCCCATCCATGATGCCCGCGAGGCGCTGAAGCAGTACTTTGGCTTCCGCGCGTTTCTGGACGGGCAGGAGCAGGTGGTAGCGTCGGTGCTGGCAGGACGGGACGTCATGATCATCATGCCGACGGGCGGGGGGAAATCCCTCTGCTACCAGTTGCCGGCCATGGTGATGGACGGCGTGACCCTGGTGGTGAGTCCGCTGATCGCGCTGATGAAGGATCAGGTGGATGCGCTGGTGAACCGGGGCATCCCCGCCACGCTGATCAACAGCACGCTGAGCTTCGAGGAGCAGAAGGAACGCATCCGCGGGCTGCGCACGGGCCAGTACAAGCTGGTGTATGTGGCACCGGAGAGATTCCGCAGCAGCATGTTCCTCAATGCGCTGCAGGATGTGAACATCGCCCTCTTCGCGGTGGATGAGGCGCACTGCCTCTCACAGTGGGGCCACGACTTCCGGCCGGACTACATCCGCCTGGGGGACGCTCTGGAGAAGCTGGGACGGCCACAGGTGCTGGCCCTGACGGCGACGGCGACAGCCGAAGTCCGCGCTGACATTCAGAACACGCTGAAGCTGCGGGACCCCTACCTGAGCGTGCGGGGATTCTCCCGGCCGAACCTGAGCCTGCACATCACGCCGACGGAGAAGGCGAAACACAAGTATGAGAGGCTGCGGGACATCGTGAGCCACTGGCAGACGGGCATCATCTACTGTGCCACGCGCAAGAAGGTGGATGAGGTGGCCTCGCTGATGGATGAGTGGCGCATCAAGGCGGTGGCCTACCATGGGGGCATGGATGACAAGGAACGCGAGCATGCGCAGAACCGCTTCCTGCAGAAGGAGGTGAGCGTGGCGGTGGCGACGAATGCGTTCGGCATGGGCATTGACCGGTCTGACGTGCGGTTCGTGGTGCACTTTGAGATCCCCGGAAGTGTGGAGGCCTACTACCAGGAGGCGGGCCGTGCGGGCCGCGATGGCGAGCCGTCCCACTGCGAGCTCTTCTTCAACTATGCCGATACGAAGACGCAGGACTTCTTCATCGATGGCAGCAACCCTACGGTGGACATCATCCTGAATGTGTACGGGACCCTCGTGCATGAGGCGGACAGTGCGCATGAAGTGATGGCGAGCATCGACGACATCACGGAGATGGCGGGTGCGAAGAACAGCATGGCGGTGAGCAGTGCGCTGAGCCTGCTGGGACGCCAGGGCTGGATTGAGCGGTTTGACATCCCGGGCAAGCGGATCCGCGGCACGCGGCTGCTGAAGCCGGAGGTGAAGGCACGGGACCTGACACTGGACCGCAAGGCGCTGGCGGAGAAAGAGCGGCGGGACCGCTCGAAGCTGAAGGCCATGATCGATCTCTGCTATGCGGACAAGTGCCGCCAGCAGATGATCCTGGAATATTTCGGCGAACCCAATGCTGGCACCTGTGGAAACTGTGATGTGTGCAAGCGGGGGGGCGTGCACGCGGTGTCCCGCCTGGGGTCCAGCGAAGAAGTGGAGGTGCTGCGCAAAGCTCTGAGTGGCGTGGCGCGCATGAGCCGCAAAGAGGTCGACGGGACGTGGTCGCCACGGTTTGGCAAAGGGCGGATCGTGGCCATGCTGCTGGGCAGCAAGTCCCGGGAGGTGGTGGATGCGGGCCTGGATGAACTGAGCACCTATGGCATGCTCAAGAACATGGGCAGCGCAGGGGTGAACCAGCTCTTCAAAGAAATGGAGAAGTGCGGGTTCATTGAAACGGTGACGGAAGGCGAGTATCCCCTGCTGAAGCTGACGCCGGCCGGTGGCGAGATCATGCGACGCGGAGGCGTCGTGAAGCTGCAGTGGCCAGAGCTGCGCAAGCCCGTGGAGATGCTGAAGGGCGGAGCGGGATCACGCACTGGCTCCACGTACCTGCGTGAAGGCGAGGTGCCGCGCAACGGGGCGGGCGAGGAGGATCTGGCCGTGCATGAGCTGGGGTTCGATGAAGGACTCTTTGACCGGCTCAAGAAGAAGCGCCAGGAGATCTCCCAGCGTGAGGGCGTGCCCGCCTTCATGATCTTCCACAACAACACGCTGGAGTTTCTCACGCGGTTGAAGCCGAAGAGCATGGACGCGGCGTTGAAGATCCGCGGAATTGGCGAGGCGAAGGCGGGAAAATGGCTGCCGGAGTTTTTGGAAGTAATTAAAAGAGGGTGAAGGATAATGGGTTAGGAGTTAGACGAGAGCAGCAGAGCGATACGCGCAACTCATAACCCTTAACCCTTAACCCTTAACACCTAACCCTTAACCCTTAACCCTTAACACCTAACCTACAACGCCCACCCTGCCCGATACTCGCGCTGGAGGAACTTGTTGGCGGCAGGTTCGTTGGTGAGGCCTTTGACGGGGTCCCAGGTGATCTTCTTGCCGCTGCGGTAAGCGACGCCGCCGAGGTGGTTGGCGATGGTGAGGAGGCCGCTGTAGCTGAAGTCGCAGAGGGCGGGTTTGCCGGCCATGGCACTTTCCACGAACTCTTTGTGATGGCCGACACTCGGCGGAATCGACTGGACGGGAGGAGTGAAGCCTTTGAACTTGTCCTCGGGCAGGAGGAGATGCTTGCCGTAGTCGGCGAGAAGCATGCCGTTGTCCCCGATGAAGAGGACACCGTTGGACCAGGCGGGAATCTTTCCTTCGGTGATGAGTTTAGGTTTCATTGAACCCTGGTGCCAGGTGAGCTTGACAGGCGGCATGTCGCCGCGGGCGCCGTATTCGTAGGTGGCGGCCATGCTGGCGGGGGCGAGCTCTGCATGAGGGGGTGGCCCCCCGGCGGAGATGGTCTGGGGATGGTCCAGCTTCAGCGCCCAGAAGGGCAGGTCATTCCAGTGGCTGCCGAGGTCACTCATGGTGCCGTTGGCAAAGTCCCAGTAGCGGTACCAGCGGGGTCCTGGGAAATAAATATCATGGTACGGGCGCATGGGGGCGGGCCCGATCCAGAGATCCCAGTCAAGCTGCGGTGGCACGGGCCTGGACTCGGTGGGCATCTTGTCGATGAAGTCAATCAGGCCGCCTTTGACGAAGAGGTCGCCATTGGCCTCCGCCTCGGCCGGGCTTTGCATGCCCCAGGCACGGGAGACCCACACATGAACTTCGCGCACAGGACCGATGGCGCCGCTCTGCACAAGCTCTACAACGCGACGGTAGTTGGCCGTGGCGTGCATCTGCGTGCCCATCTGGGTGGTGACGCCAGCCTTGGCGGCCTCTGCCATGACCACACGGGCCTCGTGCACATCACGGGTCAGGGGCTTTTCACAGTAGACGTGCTTTTTGGCACGAAGGGCGGGCAGGACCGCAAAGGCATGAGTGTGCTCCGAGGTGCTGATGACGGCGGCATCATAGTCGGTCTCCTTCGCATAGAGTTCGCGGAAATCGCGATGCTTGCGCGCGTTCGGATACTGCTGCGCCGCAGCATCGAGGGCCTGCGAGTTCACATCGCACAGGGCGACCACATTGGTGAGCGGGCCAATCTCCTTGAGGTTGGCGGCACCGCGTCCGCCGCAGGCGATGACAACAGTGTTGAGTTTGCCGTTGGGAGATTTTGCGGAGACGATGGCGGGGAATCCCAGAACCGAGGCTCCGGTGGCCAGGACGCTTTGGGCGAGGAATTGACGCCGGGAATGCGTTTTAGAACGCGAAGTGATGATTTTGTGATTCATAAGGTGCATGTCTTGCCGGGGTGCAGGACACGTACGGAGAATCGAGTGATGTTTGGTCAGGGAAAGTGAGAGAAGCGAGGGAAGTCAGGGGACAATGCTCCTGAGGTTTAACCACAGAGGCACAGAGAACACAGAGACTGACTTTTTTAGATGCTTCAGTTGAGGACACAGCCAGGCCAACTTTTTACTGACCGAGAGCTCACCACTTACCTCTTACTACTCACCATTTTCCGAAGATCTCGTCTTTCCACGTTGGGCCCCATTCGCTCTCTGCCCACCAGATGAAGGCGACGACGAGGCCTGCGGCGACGCAGAGGAAAAAGAACAGGCCCATGAGTTTCTCGGCTGTGAAGAATCGACGGCGGGTGCCT
>JBGGMQ010000395.1:0-3250 GCA_041287975.1 Verrucomicrobium sp.
CCAGGGGTTGGGGGTGATGTCGTCGTTTGGAGGCGCAGTCGGCCGGAGAGGTCACTGGGGACGCGCGACTAAGCAGGACAGGAGTCAAGATGCCGACTTTTGAATAGATATTGCTCACATAGAGAGACTTGGGAGGCTGTAGCGCGTTGACTGGGGGCCGAAGGAGGAGATGGGACGTTTGGAAGTCGAGCCGGCAGGGCAAAGCGGTGATTCTCACCGCACTCCAAAGTCCCGACAAGTCGGGACCAGGGGTTGGGGGTGATGTCGTCGTTTGGAGGCGCAGTCGGCCGGAGAGGTCACTGGAGACGCGCGACTGAGCGGGACAGGAGATAATCCCGACTCCTTTCCTGGAATGGAGGAGCTAGGCCCTAGCCTGCGAAATAGCCGCCAATGAGGTCGTCCTGGAGGTGCAGGGCGGTGAAGGCGACCCAGGTGATGAGGAAGGCGACGATGAGGAGTTTCTCGGAGGAGAAAACGCGTCCGGCGAGGCGGACGGCTTTGTCTTTCCAGAGGTGGTGCACGATGGCCATGAAGAAGAGCAACGGGATCAACGAGATGGAATTCACCAGCCGAGGACCGACTTTGAGGGTGGTGAACCAGCCGAAAAGGTAGGTGAAGGCGGTCAGCAGGATCGCTACGTAGGCGAGTTCCCATTTCCATTTGAGGATGCCCAGGGAGGCTTTTTCCCAGCAGGTGGCCATGGCGATCAAGGCCAAGCCTGACCAGAGCAGCAGCATGGCAAAGAACGGCGGGTACTCTACGAATGCATTGCGATACATCATGACCACGCCGCGCTCGATGCGGTCTTTGATGCTTTCCCAGGAGTGTTCGCGCCAGTACTTGCTTGCGCTGGGCAGGTCTTCCGGTTTGTCGACCTTCCCATCGCCATCCTTGTCCACACTGGCGAGGGTGCGGTCGAGGCCCATGCCCTGAAGGTCGTGCTTGTCGTCCACGTCGGTGGCCCACATGTAGTACTTGCTCTGGACGTTGTGGAGGGGGCTGCCGAAGATCTTGTAGGAGGTGTAAAGGTACGGGGAGATCGGCAGGAAATAGGCTGCGACCATGACGGGGCCTGCGATCAGGATGGCGAGGCGACGCTTGTTGGTGCTGGCGAACAGCAACTGGAAGCCCATGATCAGGCCTGTGGCGGCCAGGGCAACGAGGGCGTTGGCTTTGGTCATGTGCCAGGCACAGAGGCAGAAGCCAGCGATCATGGCATTCACCCATGTAGGCTCATGGAGGGTACGAACGATCCAGCCGACCGTGACGACGACGAGGGCCGCGATCAACACCTCCGGCTGCACATAGGGGGACTTCAGGATGAAGAGCTGGAAAGCGACAATGAGGCAGAAGGAGAGCCCCATCCAGTTGCCCAGCCAGCGGTGCAGGGCGAAGAACATGGCGACCAAGAGAGCGATAGAGAGCCCGATGTTGAACGCACGGGCCACCGGGAAATATTCGTTGTAAAAGGCCTTCAAGCTCTCGGAATCTTGCGGACGCGGGGTGGAGTCGGTGACCGTGGAAAGCAGGTACATGAACATGGGCATGCGCATGCGGGTGATGAACATCTCATAGTTCGACTCACGCAGGCCCTTCCCGTAGTTCATGTAGACCCGCTGGTCGTTGAGATCGTAAGAGTTGACCGGGCGGTTGGCCTTGATGGCGGCTTCTTCACTGCCTTTGAAGCGTTCCTTGACCTCCGTGTCCATCATCTGCTGGAGGTTCCGGTTGACCATGTAGCCGTGCTCCACGGCCCTACTCACATAAAACCAGCCTACGAACCCCAGCATCAGGACGACCACTGCCAGCGCCCAGCGTGGGAGTTTGGCACCAGGGGAAAGGATGTTCAGGGGGGTGTTGGTGTCAGGCATGGTGAAGGGCGGAGGGCAGGAGGCCGCACTAGAGCGAGGAGGGGGCGGGAGGGCAATTTGGATTTTGGAATTTGGATCTCACCCCAACAAAAAACCCGACCTGCCGGAGGGCGAGGTCGGGTTTGGAATAATTAGAAAGACGAATGACTGAAGGAGGCAACTAATGCGGCATGATTCGCGGGGTCAGCTCACGGGATCTCAGCGGAGCGAGGCGAGAAGCTGCTTGCCCTCGCTCTTGAGCTGGGCGTCCTCTTTCTCCAGCTCAGGCATGCTGCAACCCTTTTGAAGAACGCGCTTGGCTTCGTCCTTCATGCCCAGTTGCGCATAGGTGCGGCCGAGTTCGATCTGGTGCATCATGCGATTGGGATTGAGCTTGGCAGCCTTCTCAAAGCAGGCGATGGCTTCTTCATTGGAGGCGGTGGGCAGCCTTTCGTAGACCATGGAGGCCAAGGCGCGCTTCACGGAGCCGACACTGGCCACGCCACGATGCCAGCGACCGAGGATGTGCCAGGCGAGATCATTGGAAGACTTCAGTTTGATGGCCTTTTCAGCGCCTTCCTTGATCAGCTTGGAAGTCGTCATCTGCTCGCGAGAGCTGAAAAGAGGCAGCATTTTCCCATAACTGATGGCACAGGAAAGCTGGGCATCGGAATTGGAAGGAGCCAGAGCGGCAGCCTTGCGACCGTAGTCGAGAGCCTTGGTGCCGAGTTCCAGTTTGTCCCCTGTATTGGGCGCGTCAGCCATCAAATGCCGGTACTGACGGGCAATGCGAACTTTAACATCCGCGTTAGTTGGCTCAATCTTCTCCAGTTCCTGGTAAGTGGCCAGAGCTTTGGCAGCTTCCAGTTTCAAATCGTAGGCTTCGCCATCTTTGAGCAACTTCTCCGGACTCTGGGCCTGGATGCTGGCGCAGGCAAATACGAGTACAGACGAGAGAATTGCGCTGGCAGAAGCGCGTAGGCGTGGGGGGGCTTGGCGAATCATCCCCTCTTGGACGCAACGATGCGCGCTGCGTTCAAAAGCTTTGCCTCACTATTTTTCGGTCCGATAAGTTGGAGGCTGGTAACAGGAACGTTAAGTCCCTCCACAGGAACCGGTATGGCGACAGCAGGATTCCCCGCATAGTTCACCGGCACAGTGTTCTGCATTTCGAGCACAATGGCCTCGAAAATGGCCATGCGACCGAGGAAGGGAATGTTAGTCGGGACGCGAAGCGGATGGCTCCTCAAGGTTGGCAGGGCGATAAAGTCCACTTTCGCCAGTTGCTGGCGAAGCTGGCGCTGCCAGACGGTCTTGCCCGCGAGGGCCTCGTCGTAGCCTTTGCGGTCATGCTGGAGATCGCCGAGCAGAAGGGCGGCCTTGGTTGCGGTGGTGACACC
>JBGGMQ010000396.1:0-4122 GCA_041287975.1 Verrucomicrobium sp.
GTGCTCGACCGTCTGCCGGGGGTGGCGGACCAATGCGAGGCCACGTTCATGGCGTGGTTGAACCAGGATCAGGTGCGGCCCCGGCAACAGTTAATCATGGAGCGGGTGCTGTGCAATCGGCTTGAGGGTCCGGGCGCACGCAAGGTGATGGCCCGGATGCTGGCCCATCCGTCGGGTTCGGTCCGGCAACAGGCCTGGAAGATCGCCGCGAACTCGAGTGTCGTGCCTGAGCAGGGCTCATGGATCCCGCCTCTTGAGGCGGCGCTTGCAGAGGCAGCAGGCAGCCCAGGCCGTCAGGAGGTTCTGCCGGCGCTTTTGGGAGTGATTACCCGCATTAAAAATGTCCGCTTTGATGCCGCGCTGCAGATGTTGGCGGGAAATGCGGCATTGCCCGTCACCTTGCGGCTCAAGGCCATGTCCGCCCAGTCCTCAGGAGAGAAGGGGCTCTCCAACGAAGGGTTTCTTTTCTTGAATCAACTGGCTGGGGATCCGATGAACACCACAGCCCGGATCGAGGCGGTCCGGATGCTGGCGGCGACCAAGCTCACGGATGTCCAGCTTGCCCAGGTGTTGGAAGGTGTCCCCTACTTTGGGCCGCTGGAACTGGCGGAACTTCTGAAGGGGTTGCGCAAGTACAGTCGGCCGGAACAGGGCATGCTGATCACTAAGGCCCTGACCGGATCCCCGTTGTTGGGAGGTTTTCAGGAAAGCACTTTCCGCACCCTCTGTAGTGTTTGGCCGCCCGAAGCCTATGCCTTGTTGGAACCTGCACTGGCCCGGGCTCAGGCGGCGGTGGAGGTAAAGAAGCGGCAGCTTGAGCGCCTGGCGTCAGAAGTGCACCAGAAAGGTCGCCCTGATGAGGGACGGAAGCATTTCGAACAGGGGAAGGGCACCTGCATCGCCTGCCACAAGGCAGACAATGTGGGCCGGGCCATCGGTCCCGATCTCAGCAAAATCGGAGCCATCCGCCGGGAGCGTGACCTGCTGGAAAGCATTCTGTTTCCCAGTGCGACCCTGGCGCGGGACTATGAGGCCCACGCCATCGAGACCAGTGATGGCCAGAGCTTTACCGGCCTGATCCGCAGCCACACCGCGGAAGGTCTGTTGCTGGTGGACCTGGCCGGGCAGGAGAAAAACGTGCCTCACGCCAGCATCGTGGCCCAGACCACGCTGACGACCAGCCTCATGCCGATGGGGCTGGATCAGACGATGACGGAGCAGGAACTCTGTGACTTGGTGGCCTGGCTGCTGAGTCTCAAGTGACGGGTGAAATCCAAGGCCGCTATTTCTCGAAGCAGCGCCACAAGTAGCTCAGCTCGTCGTCCAGCTCAGACTCACTCACCATCGGCTTGATGACTTCTTCCAGCATCTGGCGGAATTTGCGACCAAAGCGGGACACGCGCTGCCGCATGGTCACTTCCGTGATGCCCAGTCGGGCAGCGGCAATTTCGTAGCTTTCACCCTCGCCGCGTTTCCGCAGCAAAAAGTCCTGCAAGGTCTCAAACTCGGCTTCGCGGCCCTCTGCCACGAACTTGGCGCGCAGGCGGTCAAGCGCTTCGCGGAAAGTGGCCAATGTCCAGGCGCGGTCGAATTCCTTGTCCGGAGTGTTTTCGTCCTTGGGCTCCACCGCATTGCGGTTGGTGTCACTGGGGAACTCGGCTGGTACGTGGATGGCATGACCGCCACGCTTCTGGGCGTGTTGCTTGCGCCGGTGGTTGGCGACAAAGTTGTCCAGATAGCTGAGCAAAAAGGAGCGGAAGCGTCCTTTTTCAGGATCGGCGCGCTTCAGGTAGTCGCCATGGATCAGCCAGGTGATGAAGGTCTGGGCCAAATCTTCCGCATCATGGTGCTCGTAGCCGTGCTTGAAACGGAGAGCGATGTAGATGGGATGGCGGTAAATGCGGCAAAGTTCCTCCAGCGCATTCGCTGAGTCTTTGTCCAGGCCGCCACCCTTCGCGCGATTAACGACATCCCACTTCGTCACGAAGCTGGAATCATGCGTGCTGGTAAATCGTGCGGTGGTGAACTTGTCGTTCATAGCGGTTCCCAATGCTGCGAATCAATATCGTCGCAAGTGCGGATATTCTTCTCACCAAAGCACAAAGTGCACCGGAAGCGAGAAATACCCGCTATGGAAATCTACAGGGAAGTGAAAAATAAGGCACATTTCCAGTCACAATCTTCCGCCTTTCAAAATGAAGGGGTTGGAGTTCCTGATGACCCGCCCCCCTTCGGGCGTTGGGAAATCCACAAAACCCCCACCGGCGCACTCTTGCAAAAGAGTGCGTCGGACAGGGCATTGGAACGAATTCTCAGAGGAGCCCCCATGAACCCTGCCGTCCCGCCATTGCCGTCAGATGAAATTGAGCGGTTGCCTGAAATGCGTTTCGCTTCTAAATCCTCGCAGCCAGCAAAAGTTATGCCGCTCCGGCCTCCATCCTTCCGTTTTGTCCTCGCCCTTGTGGGTGCCTCCCTGATTTTGTGGGGTGCCAAGGGTGAGGTGCTGAACATGCCCATGGTGGGCGTGGTGAGCCTCTTTGAGATGAACCGTGCCGCCTCCTGGGTGCTCGTGTCCGCCGCTGTTGGGGTGGTGAGTCTTGCCTGGTTGCGCCCTGCTTTTCTCGCGTGGATTGCCTGGGTGGTGGCAGTGGGAGCCTTGGCCTTTCTGGTGAAAGACCTTTGGCATAGTGTGGACCTGCTGACCGTGCGTTTTGAGGAGATGAAGGCTGCTGGCCTTCCTGCCGTGGATCTTGACGGCATCATCAAGGGCACCCAGATCAAGCCAGGGGCAGTGTCTCTCGTGGCGGGCCTTGTGATTCAGATGGTAGGTCTGATGCTCACACGGCGGAAGTAGGCTCGCTGCCTCTTTTGAATCGCTTTTCTGCCTCCCACAGGACCTTCACAGCCTGGGCAGCCGCTTTCACATTGTGCACCCGGAAGATCTGCGCCCCGCGGCGCATGCCTGCCACGATGCAAGCGACAGTGCCTGCATCCCGCTCGGCCGGGACTTTGATGCCTAGAACCTCGCCAATCACGGTCTTGCGGGAGACGGGCAACAGCACGGGGCGTCCAAGCCGCTGAAAACGCTCAAGGTCCCGGTAGAGGATCAGGTTGTCGTCCTTTTGTTTGGCGAAATCGATCCCAGGATCCAGGATGATTTGGTCTGTAGGCAGCCCCGCCTCGATTGCCAAAGCCAGCTTTGCCTGGAAAAAAGCCTCCACCGTCTCTACCACATCAGGGTAGGTGACGTGAGTATGAGGCACCTTGGGTTCTCCCACACTGTGCATGATGAGCAGCGCCGCCCCATGGCGGGCACAGAGCTGGGCGTTCCGTGCGTCTGGTAGTCCCGAGATGTCATTGATGATGTCTCCGCCCAGCGGCAGTACCTCTTCGATCACCTTGCTCCTCCAGGTGTTGATGGAGAGCAAAGGAGGCCACAGCTGCTCCGAGTCCCATGCGGGACCCTGGAAAGACGCCACCAAATGGGACCACTTTTCCAGGAATGGTTTTACCCGGGTAATTTCTTCACCCTCGGAAATGGCCCCTCGATTGGTCCGGGCGCTCTCGGCACCAATATCGATGATGTCCGCCCCGGCTGCGATAAACGCATGGGCCTGGGCAAGAGCCTTTTCAAGGTCCAACGAGCCATCTCCCGAAAAGGAGTCATCATTGATATTGATGATCCCCATGACAAGGGGGCGGCGGGGGAAGAGGACCTGATGGTTGCGAGCGCGCAGCAGCATGAATTTTACAGTGGCAGTGGAGTTGCCTTACGGCCTACAAACTTCAAAGTTTCCCGGTAACCCACCTCTTTGGCGAGCGCGATAGCCTTGTCGAAATCCGCACCCACTTCCCCAGGAGAATGGCCATCAGAGTTGATCAGGAGAGGCACTCCCGCTGCAAAGGCCATTTCCAGGAACTCCCGGCTGGGATACATTTCGCGCACATCCTTGCGCAGACCGGCAGTGTTGATCTCCATCGCAGTGCCCGTATCGGCCAGAGCCTGGATGGCAGGCTCGTAGTAGGGGCGCAGATCTCCTGGCGGGCTTCTTCCACCATCTCCAAATATTGCGGGAATTCGCTCCACTCCATCCGCCAGTCGTCAAAGTACTCCCGCATGGG